>JACDAG010000688.1 GCA_013695565.1 Bradyrhizobium sp. | reverse complement strand
ATCATCAGGAAACAAAGCCCCGCCAGCAGGAACGACGCCGCGGCAAACCAGCTTCGGGCGATCACGAGATTTCCGGTCCGGGTCAAAATCCAGTCCGAGAGCCGGCCGCCGAGCACCACGGTGATGCAGGATCCGATCCACGGGATCATCCCCACATACCAAAGCGACGAGAGATTGTAGTGAAACTGGTCCTGCAGATATTTCGGCGTCCAGGTCAGCAGCAGGAACGTGATGTAGAGGAAGGCGAAATAGCCGATGGCGTTGCAGATCAGGGTGCGGCTGGTGAAGAAGCTGAACCAGGACGGCGGTTCGCCTTCCTCGTCCGTTTGCGCGGCCAACTCCGCGGTGGACTGCGTAATCCTGGCCAACTCCGCGGCATTGACCCGGGCACACCGCTCAGGCCGGTCGGTAAAGATCGATGCGAAGATAAAGAGCAGGATGAGACTGCTGATGCCGAGAACGATGAACATCATGCGCCAGTCGCCGGTCAGAAGCAGCAGTCCGACCGAGATCGGCGCAGTGATCATGGCGCCTACCGGCGTGCTTGCGAGCGCCAGCGAAGATAGTTGTGCCCGTTCGCTCGGGGCCGCCCAGAGCGACACCGTCTTGTTCAGGATCGAGAATGCCGGCCCCTCCGCGAAGCCGAACACGATGCGCAGCGTGGCAAATCCAGCCAGCGCGGAGCCTCCCAGCATGGCCAAGCCAAAATCGCCGGCATAGGCGGTCGCCATTTCGAAGATCGACCAGATCGTCCCGGCATAAATCCAGACGCGCTTCGGTCCCCATCGGTCGGACAATGTGCCGCCCAGCACGGCTCCGAACATGTAGCCGTAACCGAAATAACCCAGCACCGCGCCCCAGTTGGCCTTGCTGAAGCCGTACTCTGCAATCACTTGCTCTGACGTGTATGACAGCGCGCCACGGTCGACATAGTTGACAACCGCGATCATGAAGAGCAGCGCAACAATGACATATCGAAATCTGGTCGGCGGACCGGCTGATTGCGAACTGGTCGCTACGGCTGCGCGTGCGTGACGGCGATCATTTGACATTTCGTTATTCCCCCGATTTGTGCAGTTTCTTCGGCACGGCACGCTATCGAAGTCGGACATTCCAGCGCGAACGAGAAATGTTGACGCGTTCTGTTAGATGAGTTCACATATCCCATGTCCTATTATTCGCTCCCGCTCACGGCCCTGCGTGCTTTTGAGGCGGCTGCCCGTCATACGAGCTATAGCCGCGCGGCGGAGGAGCTTGGTCTTACCCATGGTGCCGTAAGCCACCACATCAAGGGACTGGAAGCGCTGCTCGGCGTCACGCTGTTTCAGCGCAAGGGCGGTCGCATGATTCCGACCGAGCACGGTCAACGTCTTGCTGTTCATGCCGTCGAGGGGTTCGACAATCTGGCGCGCGGGTTCGACGAAGTCAAAGCGCGTTCGCCACGGTCA
This sequence comes from Bradyrhizobium sp., assembly GCA_013695565.1. Classification (GTDB taxonomy): domain Bacteria; phylum Pseudomonadota; class Alphaproteobacteria; order Rhizobiales; family Xanthobacteraceae; genus Bradyrhizobium. The sequence goes on along the minus strand of JACDAG010000688.1, from coordinate 4,160 downwards.
CGCACCGTCACCATCAGCGTTCTTGCCGCGTTTGCAGGCAAGTGGCTGATCCCCCGCCTCTCGCAGTTTCACGAGCGCCATCCCGACATCAGCATCAGCCTGCGCTAGTCGCACCTGCTCGCGGATTTCAGCCAGGACGGAATCGATCTGGCGCTGCGATATGGACCAGGCCAGTGGTCCGGAATGACAGCCGAGCTATTGGCCGAGGAGGACCTGTTTCCGGTCTGCAGTCCACGATTTCGAAGTGAGCACAATCTTTCGACGCCGCAGGACTTGCTGACGGTGCCGCTGCTGCGCGACCAGCGTCTGCCCTGGGCATTGTGGTTCAGGGCGGCGGGACTGTCCGACGCCGCCGAACCAGACCATGGCGCTGCGTATAGCGATGCGGCACTGCTGTTGCAGGCCGCCGCAACCGATCACGGCGTCGCCCTGACGCGAAGCCTACTTGCGAAGGACGACCTTGCGGCCGGGCGCCTCGAACGCCTGTTCGACATCAGCGTGCCGGCCAGTTTCTCCTATTATGTCGTGTATCCGAGCGGGCGAAACCTGCGCCCGCCGGCGGAAGCGTTTCGCGCATGGCTCATGCAGCAATCAGAAAGCCGCTAACGCAGCACCGCCCCGTTCGAATTGGCTTGCCCAATCACCTCAGAACGGCAGCGCGATGTCGCACTTGATCTCCTTGAGGATGACGTTGGTCCGGACGTGACGAATGCCGGGGATCTTGAACATGAACTCGTCGAGGAACCGGTTGTAGGCAGCCATGTCGGCGACGACCACGCGCAAGTGATAGTCGGCATCCCCTGTCGTCGCAAAGCACTCGAGAACCTCGGGGCGCCGTTTCACGCGCGCCACGAACTGGGTGACGAAGGTGGCGTCGTGACGATCGAGCGACACGTGCAGAATGGCGGAGGTCAGGAAGCCCGCCCGCTCCCGGTCGACCAGCGCCGCATATCCGGTGATGACACCGGATTCTTCAAGCGCGCGGACGCGGCGCCAGCACGCCGAGGATGACATGCCGACATCGTCGGCCAGATCCTGATTGCTGCGGCGACCGTCTTTTTGCAGGTGGTTCAGCAGTCGTCGATCCGGTCCGTCGATCATGATTTTCTCTCCTGAGAATGCGGTGACAGATCATACCGTAAGATATGCCAATTTTGGCAATTCTTACCACAATAGCGGGAAATATCGAATAATTAGGACAGAGCTTCCACCCGTTCGGGCCGACACTTTCGCCAGCGGGAGGGCGACAGGATGCAGACCACCCAGACGACGGGCAGAGACCTCGACGACTATGCCCTGATGGACCGATACACGCGTCAGACCGGGCGCGTGCTGCTGACGGGCACCCAGGCGCTGGTGCGGATCCTGCTCGACCAGCGTGACCGCGACCGCGCCGATGACATCAACTCGGCTGGATTTGTCTCCGGCTACCGCGGCTCGCCGCTCGGCAGCGTCGATCTGGAACTCTGGCGCGCCAAGAAACTCCTCGGCGATCGCCGCATCGAATTTCTTCCCGCCGTCAACGAAGACCTCGCCGCCACCGCGGTGCTGGGATCGCAGCAGGTCGAAACCAATCCGGCGCGGGAAGTCGATGGCGTATTCGGCCTCTGGTACGGCAAGGGCCCCGGGGTCGATCGGTCCGGCGATGCGTTGAAGCATGGCAACGCCTACGGCTCCTCGCCGCATGGCGGCGTGCTGGTCGTTGCCGGCGACGATCATGGCTGCGTGTCGTCGTCGATGCCGCACCAATCCGACGTCGCGTTCATGGCCTGGTTTGTGCCGACGCTGAACCCGGCCAGCGTGGCCGAATACCTTGCCTTCGGCGAATATGGTTATGCGCTGAGCCGCTTTTCCGGCATGTGGGTGGGCTTCAAGTCGATCTCGGAAACCGTCGAGTCCTGTGCCTCGGTCGCGTTGCCGCCGCGACGCATTTTCAATCCGCCGGCGTTCGAGCCGCCCGCTGATGGCCTGCACTATCGCTGGCCGGACCTTCCGGGCCCGCAGATCGAGCAGCGGTTGGAGTTCAAGAAGAACGCGGTGCTGGCCTTTGCCGCCGCCAATCCCATCGATCGCCGGATCTACGACATTCCTGACGCCATTTACGGCATCGTCACCACCGGCAAGGGTCATCTCGACCTGATGGAAGCGCTGCAACTGCTCGGACTGACCGAACCCGAATGCCGCAGACTCGGCATCGACATATACAAGGTCGGCATGGTTTGGCCGCTGGCGCATCACGACGCGCTGGAGTTCGTTCGCGAGAAGCGCGAGATCCTCGTGATCGAGGAAAAGCGCGGCATCATCGAAAGCCAGTTCAAGGAATATTTCTACGACTATCCCGGCCACAAGCCGGAGCACATGGTGGGCAAGAGCGACGAAAACAACGATCCGCTGGTGCCATGGGTCGGCGAATTGTCGCCGCGGCTGCTGGCGCCGATCGTCGCGAAACGGCTTGACCTGATCTTCCCCGGTCTCGACCTCAAGGCGCGCGCCGAAGCCTTGCTGCGTCCGACAGCCGAGATCATCGAGATAACAGGCGCGACGCGTACGCCCTATTTCTGTTCTGGCTGTCCGCACAATACGTCAACGAAGGTGCCGGCGGGATCGCAGGCGCTGGCTGGCATCGGCTGTCATTTCATGGCGAGTTGGATGGACCGCGATACCAGTTCGCTGATCCAGATGGGCGGCGAAGGCGTCAACTGGGTCGCCTCCTCGCGCTTCACCGGCGGCAAGCACGTGTTCCAGAATCTCGGCGAAGGCACTTATTATCACTCAGGGTCGATGGCAATCCGCCAGGCCGTCGCCGCCAAAGCCAACATCACCTACAAGATCCTGTTCAACGATGCGGTTGCAATGACCGGCGGCCAGCCGGTCGACGGGCCGATCAGCGTGACCGCCATCGCCCACGAAGTTCGCGCCAACGGCGTGGTGCGGATTGCGATCGTCTCCGACGCTCCTGATAATTTGCACGCGAGCGATTTTCCCAAAGGCGTGACGATCCATCCGCGTGCCGATCTCGACGCCGTGCAACGCGAGTTGCGGCAGATCACAGGGGTCTCCGTCCTGATCTACGAGCAGGAATGCGCCACCGAGCGGCGACGCAAGCGCAAGCGCGGTCAGGCGCCCGAACTGAAGAAGTTCGCCGTCATCAACGATCTCGTCTGCGAGGGCTGCGGCGATTGTTCGGTCGAATCCAACTGCCTCAGCGTTGAGCCAAAGGAGACGCCGTTCGGCCGCAAGCGCCAGATCAATCTTTCCACCTGCAACCAGGATTTTTCCTGTGTGAATGGCTTTTGCCCGAGCTTTGTCACCGTCGAAGGCGCAACGCGGCGCAAGAAGCAAGGCGCCGGGATCGACGCGGTGGCCCGTGCGAAGGCGCTGCCGGAGCCAAACCTTGCTTCGCTCGATAAGCCGTTCAACCTGCTGGTGACCGGTGTCGGCGGCACCGGCGTCATCACCGTCGGGGCGTTGATCACGATGGCGGCCCATCTGGAGGGAAAAGGCGCGTCGGTGCTCGACTTCACTGGCTTCGCGCAGAAATTCGGCCCAGTCCTGAGCTTCATCCGGCTCTCGAACGATCCCGGTGATATCCATCAGGTCCGGATCGATCAAGGCGCCGCCAATGCGCTGATCGGCTGCGACATCGTGGTGAGTTCCTCGCCCAAGGCATCGAGCACGTACGGACCGGGCATGCGCGCGGTCATCAATACGGCCGAGATGCCGACCGGCGATATCGTGCGCCATCGCGACGCCAGCCTGCAGACGACGGTACGCTTGCGGCACCTCGAGCGTGTCGTCGGACCGGACAATATCAGGAGCCTTGACGCTAACCGAATATCGGATGCGTTGTTCGGCGATACGGTTTTTGCCAATGTGATCATGCTCGGCATGGCGTGGCAGCAGGGCCTGGTGCCGGTGAGTTCGCAAGCGCTGATGCGCGCGATCGAATTGAACGGCATTGCGATCGAACAAAACAAGCAGGCTTTTGCCAGCGGACGCCTCGCCGCCTCGGATCGGGATTTTGTGACGTCGCTATTAGGGCAAGCCAAAAACGAGGAAACCCTGGACGAAATCATCGCTCGGCGCGTGGAATTCCTGACCGCCTATCAGAATGCGGATTATGCCCGCCGCTATACGAGCCTCGTGAATCATGTCCGCAT
>JACDAG010000686.1 GCA_013695565.1 Bradyrhizobium sp. | reverse complement strand
GTGTTAAGGATAGACGGCCCGGACAGAGCGCCGTTTCAGGGGAGAAGCATCATGAGATTTTCGCGTGCGGCGCTGTCGATCGCCTTGTCGATTGGGTTGGCCCTGGTCTCCTTTGCCGCAAGTGCTGCCGATTATCCGGCGCCCAAGCAAGGCGAATGGCTCGCCAAGGATTTCAAATTCCACTCCGGCGAGACCATGGACGTGCGCCTGCATTACACCACGATCGGCGAGCCTACCGGCCAGCCGGTGCTGGTGCTGCACGGCTCCGGCGGCTCGGCTGCCAGCATGCTGTCGCCGGGGTTCGGCGGGGAATTGTTCGGCCCGGGTCAGCCGCTGGATGCCGCGAAATACTACATCATCATTCCGGATGGGATTGGCCACGGCAAATCCTCAAAGCCTTCGGACGGCATGAAGACGGCATTTCCGAAATACAATTACGACGACATGGTCGACGCGCAATATCGCCTGACCAGCGAAGGTCTCGGCATCAAGCACCTGCGGCTGGTGATCGGCAATTCGATGGGCGGCATGCACACCTGGATCTGGGCCGGAAAATATCCGGGGTATATGGACGCGCTGGTGCCGATGGCCTCGCAACCGACCGAGATGGCGGCGCGCAACTGGATGCTGCGGCGGATGATGCTGGAGACCATCCGCAACGATCCCGACTACAACAGAGGCAACTACATCACCCAGCCGCGCATGATGAAATACGCCATCAACGCCTACGGCATTGCCACCGGCGGCGGCACGCTGGCCTATCAGATGCAGGCACCGACCGGCGCGAAAGCCGACAAGATGGTGGACGACCAGCTGGCGGCGCCGATCACCGCCGACGCCAACGACTTCATCTATCAGTGGGAAGCCTCGCACGATTTCAATCCGTCCGCCGGGCTCGACAAGATCGAAGCGACGTTGCTGTTGATCAACGCCGCCGACGATGAGCGCAATCCGCCGGAAACCGGCGTCACCGACGCCGCGATGAAACGCGTGAAGAACGGCCGCCTGTTCCTGATCCCGGCCTCGACCGACACGCGCGGCCACCTCACGACTGGCAACGCGGCGTTCTACAAGAAGCAATTGCAGGAATTGCTGCAGACCGCGCCGCAGCGGACGATGTGAACCGGCGCGAAGCGCGCGATGTCGTCGGCTCGTTTTCGTAAAGCAGCCCTCGCGCTCCCCGAGGCAATCGAAGGCGCGCATCAGGGCCACGCCGATTTCCGCGTCGGCAAGCGCATCTTCGCCACGCTCGGTTACCCCGATGATTCCTGGGGCATGGTGAAGCTCACCCCCGAACAGCAAGCCGTGCTGCTCGAGGCCGAGCCGGAAATCTTCCGGCCGGTCCCGGGCGGATGGGGCAAGCACGGCAACACCAATGTGCGGCTCGCCAGGGCCGATGCAAAGACGCTGCATAGCGCGCTCACGATGGCCTGGAAAAATGTCGCGCCGAAATCGTCTGCATCGCCGCGTGGCAAAAAGAAGCCCTGATTTCGCTTTGTTCCCGCGGACGCGGTGTGAATCCGCAAGGCTCGCGTGTGGCGTAACCTCATCACGCGTGTTACGGCCGCGCATGGCTTCCGATTCAGCGAACGATGAAATCCGCTCGGTCATGCGCTGGATGCTCGCCGCGTTCTACGCGGCCGCGGGAGTTGCGCATCTCTGGGCGCCTGAAAAGCTGCTCGCAATTGCACCGTCGTGGGTGCCGTTCGCGACGCAGATCATCCTCGTCACCGGACTGTGCGAGATCGCCGGCGCCGTCGCGCTGGTGACCAGGCCGTGGCGCCGGTGGGCGGGCCTCGCGCTCGCGGTCTACGCCCTCTGCGTCTGGCCTGCGAATTTCAAGCACGCCATCGACGGCATCGATCTGCCCTACATCAGCAACAGCTGGCTGTATCATGGACCGCGACTGGCGTTTCAGCCCGTGATCATCTGGTGGGCGCTCTATTGCGCCGGCGTGACTGACTGGCCGTGGCGGCGCAATCGACCATCGTAGGAGCATTCCAGAAGATAACGGGTGGCCGCCGGAAGGCCGCGATGGTATCTTCAAGCCATCGCGCCGCATTCCCCTGGAGACAAACCTTGACCGATTTTGCCGCCGGCGACCTCGCCACGATCTATCCCGCCCCCTCGCCACGCGTGATCGCGAAGGCGCGGCCCGAGATCGATGTCCATGCCAAGAAATTCATCGGCATGTCGCCGTTCTGCGTGCTCGCCACGTCGGGCTCGGACGGCAGCGTCGACGCCTCGCCGCGCGGCGGCAATCCCGGCTTCATCCATGTCGCCGGGCCGAAGGCGGTGCTGATGCCGGACCGCTCCGGCAACAACCGGATCGACAGCTTTCGCAACATCGTCGCAGGCTCGGGCTTCGTGCAACTGATCTTCTTCGTGCCCGGGATCGACGAGACGCTGCGCGTCGGCGGCAGGGGCAAGGTGTCGGTGGATCCGGACGTGATGGCCTCGATGGTCGAGTTCGGCAAGCCGCCGCGCGCGGTGCTGCACATCGACGTGCACGAGGCCTATTTCCACTGCGGCAAGGCGCTGATGCGCTCAAAACTATGGGCGGGCGATACGCGGGTCGAACGCGCGGTCATGCCCAGCATCGGCGAAGTCATTCACGACCAGACCGGCCTTGGCGAACGGGAAAGCCAGGAAGTGATTTACGAGCGATACAAGACGCAGCTGTAAGATCTGCCGTCGCACCACTCTATCGCCGTCATGCC
>JACDAG010000683.1 GCA_013695565.1 Bradyrhizobium sp. | reverse complement strand
GGGGGCGTGAAATAGCACCGTCATTCCGGGGCGCGTCGAAGACGCGAGCCCGGAATCTCGAGATTCTCAGGTGCGCAATTGCGCACCATAGTTCGATGCTTCGCATCGCCCCGGAATGACGCTGCGATTGAAAGAAGTTGAACATCATGGTCGATTGGTCGGAAGACAGGATTGCCGCGCTCTCAAATCAGGATTTGAAGAATCTGCTCGTCAACGCGGAGCGGAAAGCCGCGGCCGAAATCATCGCACGATGCAACGCCGAGATGGAAAAGCGCGATGCGGCGAAGCCGCGCAAGGCCTCGAAGCCGCGCACCGAGGTAAAGGAGTTCGAGCACGCGATGTCGGAGCAGCTTGCCGAAATCGGCAAGGCGATGGCGGCCAAATTCGATCTGTCGGAAGAGACCGCAAAAGCAAAGTCGGTGGGCATCAAGGGCTTCAAGGCCCACAAGCTGCTCGACTCCAAGGGCTTTGCGAAACTCGGTGGTATGCAGCGCGACGGTTCGGTTGCGGTCGACCGCTACATTTCGTATCGACGCGGTACGGATATCGTCTCGCTCAGCGTCTTCCTGCTGAAGGATGCGCCCGTCGAGACCCATGAGTTTCACGTGATCGCGCCGTTGGCGCTGCTCGATGGCGGCAAGCCGATCGAGGAAGTGCGCCCCACCGCGACGGCAGAGCAGAAGCAGACCGCGGATAGCGGGCTTACGTTCACGGATCTGCCGGCCGCTGCTGCGGCGTTTGAGGCGACGCTGGCGAAGATTACCGTCTGATGATTTGACCCGTCATTCCGGGGCGCGAAGCGAACCCGGAATCTCGAGATTCTCAGGTGCGCAATTGCGCACCATAGTTCGATGCTGCGCATCGCCCCGGAATGACGTAGCATCATCGCTACGCTCGCAATGACGAAAAATAACAACCGGAGGAAACAACCATGTCCCAATCCGCAAAACGCATCGTTCTTGCTGCTCGCCCCGTGGGCGAACCGAAGCCATCCGACTTCCGCCTCGAGGATTGCGCGGTGCCGACGCCGGGCGAAGGCCAGGTCCTGCTGCGCACCATCTGGCTGTCGCTCGATCCCTACATGCGCAACCGCATGAGCGACGGTCCGTCCTATGCCGCGCCGGTGCCGGTCGACGGCGTGATGGAAGGCGGCACGGTCAGCGAGGTGATCGCGTCCAGCAATCCGGGCTTTGCCAAAGGCGACGTCGTGCTGTCGCGCGCGGGCTGGCAGACGCATGCGCTTTCGGACGGCAAGGGCCTGGCAAAAATCGATCCCAAGATCGCGCCGATCTCGACCGCGGTCGGCGTACTCGGCATGCCCGGCATGACCGCCTACACGGGCCTGCTCGACATCGGCAAGCCGCAGCCGGGTGAGACCGTCGTGGTGGCGGCCGCCTCCGGCGCCGTCGGCTCGGCCGTGGGCCAGATCGCGCGGATCAAGGGCGCACGTGCGGTCGGCATCGCAGGCGGCAAGGACAAATGCGATTACGTCAAAAAGGAACTCGGCTTCGACGATTGCCTCGATCACCGCGATCCCGATTTGGCGGCGAAGCTGAAGGACGCCTGCCCGAAGGGCATCGACGTCTATTTCGAGAATGTCGGCGGCGCCGTGTTCGATGCGGTGTTTCCGCAGCTCAATGCGTTCGCGCGCATGCCGGTCTGCGGCTTGATCGCCGAATACAATAATTTCGGCGAGACCTCGCCGAAATGGGCCGGCAAGATGATGCGCGCGGTGCTGACCAAGCGCCTCACCATCCGCGGCTTCATCGTCAGCGACTTCGCATCGCGTCACGGCGACTTCCTGTGCGACATGTCGGGCTGGGTGCGCGAGGGCAAGGTCAAGCACAAGGAGTTCGTCACCGAAGGCCTCGACAGCGCGCCATCGGCATTCATGGGCCTGTTGAAGGGCGCCAATTTCGGCAAGCAATTGGTGCGCGTCGGGCCGGACAAGGCGTGATCTGAATCGATTCATTTTCCGTCATGCCCGGCCTTGCCGCCTTCGCTAAAGCTTCGGCGCGCCTGTCACCTGTGGCCGCGTCGAAGCCTTGGCGGAGACGGGTGCCGGGCATCCACGTCTTTGCGGTCTGACAGCGAGAAAGACGTGGATGGCCGGGACGAGCCCGGCCATGACGAGCTAGAGGCGCTATGGACTCTCGCTCTTTCGATCCGGGTAAAGCAGTTCATCCAGGTCGACATCGACCTGGCCCGGCGCGCGGACGTGGCGGACTTCAAAGCTGTCCGACGTAAAGCGGTATTCCACCAGCCCGGTTTCCTTGATCGAGATCAGCGGCTGCATGCGAGCGGGAATGATGAAGCCGGCGGACGGTGCCCAGACATGGCGGACACGGCCGTAGGTGAAATCGCGGCGCTGGTGGACATGACCTGAAGCGATCAGGCGCAGATCGACCGCGCCGAACATCTCGATCAGGCGCCGGCGCGCCGGCTGCGGCACGTAGCGGATCGCGGACGCCTCAAGCTCGGGATCTTCGGGTGCATCGAGATAGAGCGGCTTGTGCAGGAACAGCGCCACCGGCTTGCCGTTGGTGCGCGATAGTTCTGACGCGAGCCAGTCGAACTGCTCGGCTTCGCTCGCAAGCCCGGTGTTCATGATCAGCGAGTTCAGCCCGATAAAGCACCAGCCGGCCTCGTCAAAACGCCAGCGGTCTTCGCCGATGATCGCGCGATAGCTTTGCAGATAGTGCTCACTCGCCGGATGCGCGGGCACGGGGCCTGCCGCCGTCGGGTTGTCGCCGACGTCGTGATTGCCGGGCAGGTACCGGCAGGCCACCGGCAGCGCGTCGTGCAGTGATTTCGCGAAGGCGAGATCGTCCGGGCTGGTCGGCGCGCTGAACGCGAGATCGCCGCTGTTGATGACGAGATCGGGCCGGGTCGCGTCGATATGCGCAGCCACGCGATGAAAATTATCCGTGAGCTTTTGCAGGCGGCGGGCGAGGTGGGTGTCGGAAATCTGGGTCAGGCGGAATGGGGTCATGCGAACTTCCTTTTGACCCGATTATAGATTGGTCCGCGACGGAATCATGAAATTCCTGCTGCAATCGTCGCGTCCGATGACAGGTCGCCGACGGTTGTTTGAAGGATTGTTTGAAAGGATGTTTGAATCGGGGTACCTCGTCATTGCGAGGAGCGAAGCGACGAAGCAATCCATACTTGCTTTACGGCGCAATGGATTGCTTCGCGGAGCCTGTCATCGGGCGCGCATTCGCGCGACCCGTTGGCTCGCAATGACGGGGATGGAGCGATGCTTTCGGCTGACGCCGGGGATGACAGCGCTATCCCGCTCACAGCACGCGGTAGCGGATCGCGAAGGCGTCGTGCGTCTCTGACGTCACCGTGTCGCTCTTGGCCGGTGTGATGCCGTCGGCCAGATGCCAGGGGCTGAACGCCTGGGAATGCGACGGGCTTGCCGGCAGCCGCAGCTTGAACTGGGTCTGGGCTTGTCCGGGCAGATTGAGCACCACAACGCGTTCGGTGGTGCGGTAGTCGAGCGTCACGGTGCCCTTCAGCAGGCTGCGGCCGTCGGAGGTCGAGGCCAGCGCATCCTGCACCTTGGCGAGTTTCTGGTTGCGGTCGGTCAAGAGTTCGACCTGGGTGTCGGCGATCGCGGTCAGCGCCGCCTTCGGCATCCGGATTTCGAACTCGACCGCGGGTTTGGTCGGATTGATGCCGAGATAGGCCAGCGCGGCATGCCGCATGTCGTAAACGACGAAGGCGACCAGCGCGACCACGAGGCCCGCGGCGAGGCCATGCTTGACGAGATCGCGCGGGCTGCGGTAGCCGCTGCGGAAATAGACCGACAGGACGATGGCCACCGCCAGTGCGGCGGCGACGCCTGACAGCGCCGACATGGCCACCCCAAGCCCGCCATCGACGCTGTCGTCGAAGCAGCCGGTTCCAGCCCCGATCAGCCTCAGCAGGGAGGTCACGGAATCGCCGGGCACTTCGGCCACACGGGCCGCGCCAGCCAAGAGCGGGGAGGTGATGTTCATCGTGCGCGCCGGGGCCGTTCGGGACCAGAACCACCTGATCTCTCCAGCTTTTGGTCACCCCGGCGCCGATTGTGGTTCAAGCCGGCCAAAACGCCGATTTGTCAGGGGGCGGCCCCCCCGCTATTGGTCTACCCGGCGGCTCGCGCCTCTCGGGGGAGATTCTCATGTCGGTTCAAATGGTTTTGCTGCCCGTCTTCGCCCTGGTCGGGCTCGCTTTCTTTCTGCTGCTGTGGATGGCCACGGCGCGGACCAAGGCCCTGAAGGCCCGGGAAACCAGCCTGAAGGACGTCGCGCTGCGCCAGCCGAACTGGCCCGAAAAAGCCACCCAGATCGGCAATTGTTTCAGCAACCAGTTCGAAATCCCGGTGCTGTTCTACGTCCTGATCGCGCTGGCGCTGCCGCTGCACAAGGCCGACCTGTTCATCGTGCTGATGTCCTGGGTGTTCGTGGTGACGCGCTTCATCCATGCCGGGGTCTTCACGACCTCGAACGATGTCCGGCAGCGTGGCTTGGTCTGGTTTGCCGGCGTGCTGGTGCTGCTCGCGATGTGGATCTACTTCGCGCTGAAAATGCTGTTACTCATCTAGGAAGCTCTGAATGACCCCCGCTGCCCGGCTGTCCGCAGCCATTGAACTGATCGACACCATCGACACGCAGCGCGTTCCGGCCGCGAAAGCGCTGAAGGAGTGGGGCACCGCGCACCGCTATGCCGGCTCGGGCGATCGGGCCGCGATCGCGGGCCTGGTCTGGGACGTGCTGCGCCGTCGCGCCTCGACCGCCTGGCTGATGGACGCCGACACGCCGCGGGCCCGCATTCTCGGCATGTTGCGGCTTGAGCGCGCCATGGATACCGAGGCGATCTCCAATCTATGCCACGGCGAGCGCTTTGCACCCGAACCGCTCAGCAAGGCGGAGCGATCAGCGCTGACCTCGCGCTCGCTCGACGGCGCGCCGCCGCACATTGCCGGCGATTACCCGGAATGGCTCGATGCGCATCTGGCTGAAATATTCGGCGACGACCGCGTCGCCGAGGCCACGGCAATGGCGAGCCGGGCGCCGCTCGACCTTCGTGTTAACACCCTAAAAGCCAACCGCGAGAAGATGTTGCCGCGGCTTTCTCATCTCGGCGCGCAACCGACGCCGTGGTCGGCGATCGGCTTGCGCATCGAACTCGGCGCCGACGCCCGCAACCCCGGCATCCATGCCGAGGAGGATTTTATCAAGGGCGCGGTTGAAGTGCAGGATGAAGGCTCGCAGCTGGCGGCGTTGTTGTCGGCGGCAAAGCCCGGCGAGCAGGTGATCGACCTCTGCGCCGGCGCCGGCGGCAAGACGCTGGCGCTGGCGGCGATGATGCAGGGCAAGGGTCGCCTGATCGCGACCGACCACGACAAGCGGCAACTCGCCCCGATCCATGAGCGGCTGTCGCGCGCCGGAATCCACAACGCCGATGTTCGCACGCCGAAGGGCGACGCCGATCCGCTCGCCGACATTCACAGCTCAGCCGATCTCGTCGTGATCGACGCGCCCTGCACCGGCACGGGCACCTGGCGCCGCAACCCCGACGCCAAATGGCGGATGCGCCCGGGCGCGCTCGAAGTGCGCTTGAAGGACCAGGCCGAAGTGCTTGATCGCGCGGCCGCTCTGGTCAAGCCGGGCGGCCGGATCGCCTACATCACGTGTTCTGTACTGCCGCCGGAAAATGGCGCGCAGGTCCGCAGCTTCATCGGCCGCCACCCGGAATTCGCGGTGGTGCCGCCGGAGCAGACCGCGAGCGTGCTGTGGGACAAGGCGGAAGATTTTGCCAAGGCGGCGCTGGAAACGCCTGAGGGCTGGCTGATGACCCCGCGCCGGACGGGCACGGACGGGTTTTTCGTGTCGGTGTTGAAGAAGGGGTGAATGCATTTCTGCCATCATTGCGAGGCGCGTAGCGACGAAGCAATCCAGAGTCCCGCCCACGACTCTGGATTGCTTCGCTTCGCTCGCAATGACGCGGAAAGCTTCTCAATCCACAATAAACAGCTTCGCCCCGGTCTTGGTCGACGACCGGTGCGCCGCATCGCCGAAATCCGACACCTGATAGCTCATCCCCGGCAGCAGCTTGAACGTGCGCCCGTCGCGCAATTCGGAATCAAGTTCGCCCTCCAGCACATAGAGCACGTGCCCCCGATCGCACCAGTGATCGGCGAGGTACCCCGGCGTGTACTCGACCATCCGTACCCGCAATTCGCCAATGTTCAGCGTCCGCCACGTCGCCTGACCGGTTTCGCCCTTGTGCGTCGTCGGCTTCACTTGGCTCCAGTCGATGACGGTGAAGGGGAGGGTCGGGATTTTCATTTGTACGTCCGTGCTGTGCGAGTTCAGTTTCGGTCATTCCGGGATGACGGTGCGCTCCCTCTCCCGCTTGCGCAGGGCTGTCCCGGGAAAAAATTCGCGAGTCGCAACAAACACTTGGGGCACAGT
>JACDAG010000163.1 GCA_013695565.1 Bradyrhizobium sp. | reverse complement strand
TGGTTCAAGGCATCGCATTACACGGTGCGGCGCGAGGATCATCTGATCGACATGGACGCCGTGGCGAAGCAGGCCGAAGAAGTGAAGCCGAAGCTGATCATCGCCGGCGGCTCGGCCTATTCGCGGGCCTGGGACTTCAAGCGCTTTCGTGAGATCGCCGACAGCGTCGGCGCTTACTTGCTGGTGGACATGGCGCATTTCGCCGGCCTCGTCGCCGGCGGCGTTCATGCGTCGCCGGTGCCGCACGCCCATGTCACGACAACGACCACGCACAAGTCGCTGCGAGGCCCGCGCGGCGGGTTGATGCTGTGGAACGACGAGACGCTGACCAAGAAATTCAACTCGGCGATCTTCCCGGGCCTGCAGGGCGGTCCCTTGATGCACATCATCGCCGCCAAGGCCGTGGCCTTCGCCGAGGCGCTGCGTCCGGACTTCAAGATCTATGCGAAGAACGTCGTCGAGAACGCCAAGGCACTGGCCGAGGCGCTGCGCGCGCAAGGCCTCGACATCGTCTCCGGCGGTACCGACAACCATCTGATGCTGGTCGATCTGCGGCCGAAGGGCCTGAAGGGCAACGTGTCGGAGAAGGCGCTGGTTCGCGCCGCGATCACCTGCAACAAGAACGGCATTCCGTTCGATCCCGAAACCCCGTTCGTCACCTCGGGGCTGCGCCTCGGTACGCCGGCGGCGACCACGCGCGGCTTTGGCGTTGCCGAATTCCAGCAGGTCGCCGGCATGATTGCCGAAGTGCTCAACGCCCTGGCGCAATCGCCCGACGGCAAGGCGCCGCTGGTGGAAGCCGCGGTCAGGGAACGCGTGAAAGCACTCACCGACCGCTTCCCGATCTATCAGTAACGCGCAAGAAATAGAGGTCTTCTCGGATGCGCTGCCCCAGCTGCAACAGTCTCGATACGCAGGTGAAGGATTCGCGCCCCACCGAGGATTCCGCCGTAATCCGGCGGCGCCGGGTCTGCATCGCCTGCAATTTCCGCTTCACCACCTTCGAGCGGGTGCAGTTGCGCGAACTCACCGTGATCAAGCGCAACGGCCGCCGGGTGCCGTTCGACCGCGACAAGCTGGTGCGCTCGCTGCAGATCTCCCTGCGCAAGCGCCCGGTCGATCCGGAGCGGGTCGAGAAGATGGTGTCGGCGATCGTGCGCGAGCTGGAAAGCGGCGGCGAGGCGGAGGTTTCCTCGGAGGCGATCGGCGAGATCGTGATGGAGCATCTGCGCCAACTCGACGACGTCGCCTACGTGCGTTTCGCCTCGGTCTATCGCAATTTCCGCGAGGCCAAGGACTTTGAAGCCGTGCTCGGCGAACTCTCCGGCGAAGACGACGCACGGGTCGCCGCGTTACGCAAATGATCTTCCGTATTCTGGAAGACCAATACGCGCAGAAATCCAGAGAGTCGAAGGCGGCTGACGCGCGCTTCATGCAGCTGGCGCTGACGCTCGGCCGGCGCGGGCTGGGGCGCACCTGGCCGAACCCCGCCGTCGGCGCTGTGATCGTCAAAGATGGCGTCATTGTCGGCCGCGGCTGGACCCAACCCGGGGGCCGGCCGCATGCCGAGCCGGATGCGCTGAAGCGCGCCGGTGAAGCCGCGCGCGGCGCCACGCTCTATGTGACGCTGGAGCCATGCTCGCATTTCGGCAAATCGCCGCCTTGCGTCGATGCTGTCATTGCATCAGGCATTGCCCGCGTGGTGTCGGCGATCGAGGATCCCAACCCGGAAGTCGCCGGCCAGGGCCACGCCAAACTGCGCGCTGCGGGGATATCAGTCGATGTCGGTCTTGGGGCCGCCGAAGCCGCGCACGACCATGCCGGGCATTTCCGCCGTATCCGCGACAAGCGCCCGCACGTGATCCTCAAGCTCGCGGTCTCCGCCGACGACAAGATCGGCGCTGCCGGCCGCAAGCCCGTCGCGATCACGGGCGAGGCTGCAAGGACCCGCGTGCATCTGCTCCGCGCCCAGTGCGACGCGATCCTGGTCGGGATCGGCACCGTGTTGGCGGATGATCCGGTGCTGACCTGCCGCCTGCCGGGCATGGAGGCGTTATCGCCGGTGCGCGTGGTGCTGGACCGGAGCTTGCGGATTCCCGGCACCGGCCGTCTGGTGCATTCGGCGCGCGAGACGCCGCTCTGGGTCATGACGTCGGACCTGTCAGAGGCGCCGGCCGCCATGAAACTCGGCGCCGCCGGGGCGCAGGTGATCCGCGTCGCCGCCATCAGCACGCCACCGGGGCTGAATTTGCCTGCGGTGCTGTGTGCGCTGTCCGAAAAGGGCATTTCGCGGCTGATGGTCGAGGGCGGGGCGCGTGTGGCGGCATCCTTTGTGACGGCCGGGCTTGTCGACGAAGTCTGGCTGCTGCGCGGGCCGGATCCGGTCGGCGCGGACGGCATTCCCGCGCTGGACGCATTGCCGCTGTCGGCTCTCACCGGGTCGCCCGCGCTGAAACTCCGTGCTAGCGAAAGCATCGGCAACGACACACTTACCGTCTATGAGCGCGCCTGAATGTTTACCGGAATAGTCACCGATATCGGCGAGATCGCCAGCCTGACGCCAACGGCGCAGGGGCAGTTGCATCGCTTGCGCATCGCCTGCCGTTACGATCGCTCGACCATCGCTGACGGCGCCTCGATCGCCTGCAACGGCGTCTGCCTCACGGTGGTCGCCTCCGGCGTCGAGAGCGGCAAGACCTGGTTCGAGGTTGACGCGGCGGCCGAGACGCTCGGCATGACCACGGCCAAACACTGGGCCAAAGGCACAAAACTCAATCTCGAGCGCGCGCTGAAGATCGGCGACGAACTCGGCGGCCACATCGTGGCCGGCCATGCCGATGGGATCGCCACCATCGTCAAGCGCGACGATCTGCCCGATATGGCCAGGTTCGAACTGCGCACGACGCGGGAACTGGCGCGCTTCATCGCCGTCAAGGGCTCGATCACGCTGGATGGCGTGTCATTGACCGTGAATACGGTCGAAGACGTCGTGTTTTCGGTGCTGATCATTCCCCATACGCTCAGCGTGACCACCCTGGGCGCCTGGCGCGCGGGCAGTGAGGTCAATATCGAGGTCGATCTGATGGCCCGCTACGCGGCGCGGCTGTCGGAAATGAAGTGACGGCGCAGCCGTCATTCCGGGGCGCGAAGCGAACCCGGAATCTCGAGATTCCGGGTCTGGTCCGTCGGACCATCCCGGAATGACAATCTATCGAGTATTCGTGCTTGGCTAAGCCAGATGCGGCGACTACATACGGCAGTGGCAGAGAGAACGGATTGAGTAATGGCAGACGCGCGGCGCGCACCCCTGAAGGACCAGACTGACATTACAGGCTCGCGCGCGCTGATCGTCGAGGCGCGGTTCTACGACGATATCCAGGATGCGCTGCTGGAAGGCGCGGTTACCGAACTCAAGGCCGCCGGCGTCACGCATGATGTCATCACCGTGCCCGGCGCGCTGGAGATTCCGGCCGCGATCGCGATCGCGATCGATGCCGCCGAGAAAAACGGCAAGCCGTATGACGCCGCGATCGCACTCGGCTGCGTGGTGCGCGGCGACACCATCCATTTCGAAATCGTGTCGATCGAATCCTCGCGCGCGCTGATGGACCTCGCCGTCGCCAGGAAGTTTCCGCTCGGCAACGGCATCATCACTGTGAATACCGAGGCGCAAGCCTGGGCGAGGGCGCGCGCCAGCGAACTCAACAAGGGCGGCGACGCCGCGCGCGCGGCGCTCGCGATGCTGCGGATCAAACGCCGGCTGGCAGAGGCCTTGTGATGGCAGACAGCAAGAAGCCGGCACCCAAAAATCCGGACAAGAAAGCCAACCGGCGCGGGGCCGCGCGGCTTGCCGCCGTGCAGGCGCTGTACCAGATGGACATCGGCGGCGCCGGGATCAACGACATCTTCGCCGAGTTCGAAAGCCACTGGCTCGGGGGCGAGGTCGAGGGCGAGAAGTATCTGCCGGCTGAAGCCGCGTTCTTCCGCGATGTCGTCTCGGGCGTGGTGCGCGATCAGGCCAAGCTGGATCCGCTGATCGACGAAGCGCTGCAAAAGGGCTGGCCACTGCAGCGGATCGACGCGATTTTGCGTGCGGTGCTGCGCGCCGGATCCTATGAACTGGAGCATCGCAGGGACGTGCCCGGCCGCGTCGTCGTCTCCGAATATGTCGATGTCGCTCACGCCTTCGTCGAAAAGGACGAGACCGGCATGGTGAACGCGGTGCTCGACCAGATCGCGCGCCAGTTCCGCGCCGACGAGTTCGCGCGTGGCTAACGCGCCCGCGTCCGGCGAGGACTCGCTGATCGCACGCTATTTTCGGCCGATCGCGACCGACCCGGGTGCCTTCAATCTCGATGACGACGCGGCGGCTCTAAAACCTTCCGGCGACGATATCGTGGTGACGACGGACGCCATTGTCGAAGGCGTGCATTTCCTCCCCGACGATCCATCAGACACGGTTGCGCGCAAGGCGCTGCGGGTGAATCTCAGCGATCTCGCGGCCAAGGGCGCGGCGCCGGCCGGCTTTGTCTTGACGCTGGCGCTGCGCAATGCCGACGAGGCCTGGCTCAAGCCGTTCGCAGCCGCCCTTGGTGAGGACGCGGTGCAATTCGGCTGTCCGCTGCTGGGGGGCGATACGGTTTCAACACCGGGCCCGCTGATGATCTCGATCACGGCGTTCGGACGCGTGCCCACCGGAAAGATGATTCATCGCAGCGGCGCCAAGCCCGGTGACCGCGTGCTGGTAACGGGGACAATCGGCGATGCCGCGCTCGGGCTTGCCGTGCTTGGGGGCGGGAAGGTCCATGCCGCGGTCAACGATATCGCCGCACGCAACCTGCTGATCGGGCGCTATCGCGTGCCGCAGCCGCGCACGGCACTTGCGGCAACTGTTCGCGACCATGCCAGCGCGGCGATGGATGTGTCCGATGGCCTCGCCGGCGATCTCACCAAGCTCTGCGGCGTATCCGGTGTCTCGGCCGCGATCGATTTGCCGTCGATCCCGCTGGCGGATGCCGCGCGCGATTTGTTGTCGCGCGGTGTCGTCGACATCGAGACATTGATCGCCGGCGGCGATGATTATGAAATCCTGTGCACGGTCGCGGAAGACCGCGTCGATGCGTTCGTGCAAGCCGCGCAGCATGTCGGCGTCGCGGTGAGTTCCATCGGCATGGTGGTTGCGGGAACTTCAGCGCCAAAATTCCTCGACGGGCAGGGCGGAGAAATCGTGCTGAAACGGCGCTCTTATAGCCATTTCTGAGGGCCGCAGCTTTCGCCTCGCGGGCCTTTATTTCCCGCCAGCCATTGCAATTTTCCGGGAAATCTATAGTTGTGCGCGCATTCGATTACCGCCGTGCCTTTCTGAACGCGCCTGTTAGGGCATCTTCCAGAGACATCGACGAGATTGGATTTGAATCCGTGCGATCGCCGTGCGGAATGAAAGCCTGCGTGCTTTGGAGAAGATAAAATGGCTACGGGAACAGTGAAGTGGTTTAACGGTCAAAAGGGTTTTGGTTTCATTCAGCCGAACGACGGCAGCAAAGATGTGTTCGTTCACATCAGCGCCGTTGAGCGCGCCGGTCTGACCGGTCTGGCTGAAGGTCAGAAGGTCGAGTTCGAACTCAAGACCGACAAGATGCGGGGCAAGGTAAGCGCAGAAAACCTGTCGC
>JACDAG010000605.1 GCA_013695565.1 Bradyrhizobium sp. | reverse complement strand
GCCCTGAAATGGGTCGCTTCGAACGCACTGGAATTCGGCATCGATGCTTCGCGCATCATGGTCGGCGGCGACTCTGCCGGCGGCAACCTTGCCGCGGTGGTCGCGCTCGCCGCACGTGACGGCGATGGCCCCAAACTCGCCGGCCAGGTGCTGATCTATCCCGCGACCGATTTCGCGATGACGCATCCCTCGCACAGCGAGCCCGAGACCAGCATTCTGCTGACGCATTCCGTCATCAAATGGTTCTGCACCCATTATCTCAATGGCCCCGCCGACATCGACAATTGGAAGGCTTCGCCCGCCCGCGCCCAAACGCTCGCCGGATTGCCGCCGGCCTATCTCCTGACCGCCGGCGCCGATCCGCTGCGTGACGAAGGCGACGAATACGCCGCGCGGTTGAAGGAAGCCGGCGTGCCCGTGACCTACAAACACTTTCCCGGCCAGTTCCACGGCTTCTTCACCATGGGCAAGCTGTTGCCGCAGGCCAATGTCGCGGCTACGGGCATCGCGAACTGGCTGAAGACGTTGAACTGACAACAGCGCATCATGCCACATCGCCGGCATGATGCGACCTCGCTAATACCGGCGAAGGTCCGTACGAGCGCCGGATACTTGCGTCGCGTGAAACAATTGACTGGGAACGATGCTGATCTTTGGGATACCGGTCGATTTCATCCTGTTCGCGCTCACGCTGCTCGGCGTCGCGCTGTTTCATCACCACACCCTGCCCGTCGCGCTGACCGGGCTGTCGGCCATCATCATCTACAAGCTGATCTTCACCGGCTTCAAATATGGCGCCGGCGTCAGCGGCCTTGGCCACCATATGGCGCATGAATGGGTGACGCTGGCCAATCTGTTCCTGCTGCTGACGGGATTTGCCTTGCTCTCGCGGCACTTCGAGGAGAGCAGAATTCCCGATGAGATGCCGGCGCTGCTTCCGGACGACTGGAAGGGTGGCGTCATCCTGCTGGTGCTGGTGTTCGTGCTGTCGAGCTTCCTCGACAATATCGCCGCGGCCCTGATCGGCGGCACCGTGGCGCGCAGTGTTTTCCAGGGCAAGGTCCATATCGGTTATCTCGCGGCCATCGTCGCCGCCTCGAATGCCGGCGGCGCCGGCAGCGTCGTCGGTGACACCACCACCACCATGATGTGGATCGCCGGCGTCAGCCCGCTTGCCGTCGTCGAGGCCTATGTCGCCGCCGTGGTTGCGATGTTGATCTTCGCCGTGCCGGCATCGCTGCAGCAGCAACGCTATTCGCCGATCGTCAAGAATGCTCCGAGCGGATTGAAGGTCGACTCCGCGCGCGTGTTCATCGTTGCGGCCATTCTCATTGCGGCGCTGGCCGCCAACATCACCGCCAATCTAAAGTTTCCGGCGCTGCTCGACAGCCTTCCGGTGCTTGGCGTCGCAGTCTGGGTCGTGATCCTGCTGACCGCGCCGTTGCGGAAACCGGACTGGTCGGTGATGCCGGAAACTTTCAAGGGCACGATCTTCCTGCTGGCGCTGGTGACGGCGGCCTCGATGATGCCGGTTGAAAAACTTCCCGTTGCCTCCTGGCCGACGGCGCTCGGCCTCGGCTTTGTCTCCGCGGTGTTCGACAACATTCCGCTGACCGCGCTGGCGCTGAAACAAGGCGGCTATGATTGGGGTTATCTCGCCTATGCCGTCGGTTTCGGCGGATCGATGATCTGGTTCGGCTCGTCCGCCGGCGTCGCGCTGTCGAACATGTACCCGGAAGCAAAATCGGTCGGACGATGGGTCACCCAGGGCTGGCCGATCGCGGTCGCCTATGTCGTCGGATTTTTCGTCATGCTCGCGCTGCTCGGCTGGCATCCTGACGCGCCCCGTTGATCATCGGGAATCGGGTGTCGGCGACGCATCCAACTTGCAAATCTGAACTCCATGAGACGGCGACCTCCCCACTGGCGTCGCGCCGTGTTGCAATGGAGAACCCAGATGAAACCCGAACGCGAAACTGATCGAAACACCGGAACCCGCAATCCTTTCGGCGTCATGGATGTGCCCGATCCCAACGACCAAACGGTGAAAGAGTTCGCCGACACGGCCACGCTGGATGGCGCCTTCGACGACGCCAATGCGGCGACCTGGGGAAATACCGATCGTGAATACGGCCACGGCACGATCGAAGGCGACTGGTCGAGCCGCTGGAACGGCGCCGCCGATCCCACCATCTCCGGCGACGCCGCCGATAAATGGAAAGCGGGCCGCGGCCAGGCCAAAATGGCTGACGACCGCGTCTATCTCTATTTCGAATGGAATTTTGGTGCGCGCAAAGGCCTGATCGACGCCAGACGCGACGGCGTGCATCTGGTCGGAAAATACATCAACCTCAGCAGCCCGGCGATCACCCGTCCCTGGATCGGCCTGATCGTCGATGACAGCCGGATCGACGGCCGCTTTCCGGAAGGGCGTCTGGATTTCCGCCGATAAGAACGTTCATTGCGCCAACGGCAGCGATTGCGGCGAGCGCCGCCGGGTTGATCCCCGGCGGCGGCGTATTCCGATCTGCGATTTCAGTCTGTCTTAGCGACCACCGCCGCCTCCGCCACCACCGCCGCCTCCGGCATTGACCATGGCGTCATTGAAGCGCGGATCTGTGTTGTTCATGTAGGCCGGGGAATGATTGGCGGCGCCCGGAGTGGTGCCATGAGCCTTTCGCCCACGCGCGTCCGGGCTGGTGAGCGGAGCGCTGCAGCCCCACTGGCCTGCCACGCAATACTGATCGACGAGCCTGAACGCATTGGCACTGGTGGTGGTCATGGTGCTCATCGCCAGGATGGCGAATGAAGCGGCTGCCAGCACTCCTGATTTTGTCTTCATCTGCAATCTCCATTGTTCGGTTTCTGCGAAACCGTCATGGCTCGCATGACCATTCGACGGTGCGAGATGCAGACCGGTTCGGTACCAGATGCTGAAAAAATCCGTAAACCCGCGATGAACCTGCCACCCCGCCGCGGCGTCCAAGCCGCCTCGGAACGCGGCCTAATCAGCCCGCGCGCGCCGCGCGGCGCAGCGATTGCGGCGGCTGGCCGAAGGCGCGGATGAAAGCGCGGCGCATCCGTTCCGGATCGCGGAAGCCGGTGGTTTCGGCGACGCGTTCGATCGCCTCGCTCGACGACTGCACACGCTGCCGCGCCACCTCGATCCGCAACCGCTCAACCGCCTTCGACGGCGTGGTGCCGGTCTCGGCAATGAAGGCGCGGGTGAAATGCCGCGAGCTCATGCCGGCCTGCTCGGCCATGTCCTCCACCGTCAACGGCGCATCGAGATGTTCGCGCGCCCAAGCCAGCAGCGGTCCGAACCGCCCCGTCGGCGACTTCAATTCCAGCAGCGAAGAGAATTGCGACTGGCCGCCGCTGCGGCGATGGTACAGCACGAGCTGTTTTGCGGTGCGCTGCGCGATCTCGTCGCCGTAATCCTCGACCACCATGGCGAGCGCGAGATCGATGCCCGCGGAGATCCCGGCCGAGGTCCAGACATTGCCATCGCGGGTGTAGATCCGGTCGGCTTCCAGCTTGACCTTCGGATAGGCCGAGACGAAGTGCCGCGTGCGCTGCCAATGCGTGGTGGCGCGGCGGCCGTCGAGCAGGCCGGCTTCGGCCAGGATGTAGGCGCCGGAGCAAACGCTGGCGACGCGGACGCCCCGCTTGGCCAAAGCGCGCACGAAGGCCAGCGTCTTCGGACAGGTTGCCGCCGTTCGCACGCCCTCGCCGCCCGCCACGATCAGCGTCGTGAGCGCGCTGGAAGGTTTCAGGCCACGCGCCAGCATCTCGACGCCGGAGCTGCTGCGCACCGGGCCCGGGGTCGCCGCCAATGTCCGGATCGCAGGCGCCGAGCCCGAGAAGCGCGCGGCGATCTCGAACACCGAAATCGGTCCCGCGGCATCGAGCAACTGGAAGTCCGGAAAAATCAGTACACCAATCATTTGAGGCAATGTCCTTAAATGAGGGAATTATGGCGTTTCGGACAAGAGGGCATCATGCCAGGATGGTCTGGTCAAGTGAAATCAGGAGGTCATGATGTCCACACCGCTTCAGATCGGTCTCGTGTTGTTTCCGAGGGTGACCCAGCTCGATTTCACCGGGCCCCTGCAAGTGTTCTCCAGCGTGCCCGGTGCGCAAGTGCATCTGCTCTGGAAGCGCATCGAACCGGTTATCAGCGATGGGGTTATGATGATCACGCCGACCACGACCTTTGCGGATTGTCCGCAGCTCGACGTCATCTGCGTACCCGGCGGGGGCGGCACCGACGACATGATCAACGATGAGGAGATGCTGGCGTTTTTACGCAAGCAAGCCACCGGCGCCAGATACGTCACCTCGGTCTGCACGGGTTCGCTGGTGCTGGGCGCGGCCGGATTGCTGAAAGGCTATCGCGCGACGACCCATTGGAGCGCGATGGATTTCCTGTCCGCGTTCGGCGCGATACCGACCAAGACCCGGGTCTGCGTCGATCGCAACCGCCTCACCGGCGGCGGCGTGACCGCAGGGATCGATTTCGCGCTGACGCTGGTGTCGCATCTGGTCGACCGGCGGACCGCGGAAGCAATCCAGCTCCGGCTCGAATACAACCCGGCGCCGCCGTTCAATTCGGGCTCGCCCGACACCGCGCCGCCGGAAATCCTGGCTTTCATGAAAGAAAAGATTGCACCCGCGCAAGCCCGTCGCACCGAAATGATCGGCCGCGCCGCCGCGCGGCTGACGTGAAGCGTTGGGCGCAATCGCGCGAATAAGAAAAAGGCCGCCTGGTTGCCCAGACGGCCTTTCCTTTCCTTCGGCGGCGCCACATTGACGGGCGATCTCAGAAACTCTGCACCGGGGGCCTATCTCCCAGCCGTATCCTGATCGGGTGCCGCTGCTTATCGGGGCAGTCGCGAACTGGAGCCCGAACCGTACGCGATGGTTTCCCATCTCCGTAAGATGGGTTCATTGAACGGCGAACGGCCGAAGCCCGCAAGCACACCGTAACAACGATCCCCGCTGTTCCCGATATTCACAGGCGCGCTTGCGACGCAGCAAATGCGTCTGCGTGCTTCCTCGCCACGAACGCGGCATCGGCTCACGCAAATTGCGCGAGGCCATTGCCGACGGACCAATTCTCCTTCGCGGCGTCGAGAACGACCACGAAAACATCCTCCGGCCGGATGCCGGGATTTTCGCCGAGCAACTCCGCGATGCTCCGGAACAGCGCCTTCTTCTGTTCCGCCGTGCGGGTATTGAACACGGTGATCTGGATGTAGACGACGTCGGCACTCCGGGCGATGCCGTAGCCGTTGCCGTAGCGGAAGTTCGCGGCATCATGCTCCGTGATGGTCATGAACTGGTCGTCGTCGGGCACGTTCAACGTTTCGCGCATCGCGCGGTAGAGACCATCGAAGATCGCCTGCCGGTAGGCTTCCGGCTTTCCGGCGCGCAGTGAGATGTGAAGCAGCGGCATCGCGGGTCCTTTTCAATCAATCCTGCCTGAACATTGGATACCGACAGCTATATTGGAGAGCCGTCCTGGGATTCGACGTGAAATCCCTTCGATGTGATCAGCCATTTGCCGTCGATCCGATGCCAGGTCAGATAATCCACAAACACCATCGTGTTAACTCTCAGTCGCACTTTCGTCATGGCCTGGGTCGTGGAAGCAAAGTCGATGAACAGGATCTCATCCTTGCGCGCGGAATTCACCGACTTCGGCGATTGGCGCTTGTCAAGAATATCCCGGTAGGTCTGTGCCGGCCACGCCATCATCTGGCCGTCGCGAAATCCGTGCAACTGGACGGTCGGGTAAAAAGTCTGATCGAAGCGCGACGTATCGCAGTCGTACATGAGGTCGAAATACTTTTGTATCGCGTCGGTCAACTCCATCAGGGATGAACGGCCGATCACCGGCGCGGCCAATGGCGCTTTCTGGTTGCGGTCGAGCAACGCGGGCTCCTTCGTCATCATCGTCATCGGAAACTCCTGTTTGGTTGGCGAACGATCCGGCCAAATCCGCCGGGGTCGGCGAGCGCGCTCGAGCAGGTTGAAACTAGCGGGCGCCCGGCTATTTTGGTATCCTATGGATACCGATATCAGCTATAACGTATGGGAATGATTGGTCCCCCACTCGACCTCGACGCCGTCCAGGCCTTCATCCGCATCGCCGAACTCGGCAGCTTCACGCGCGCGGCTGAAGCGATGCGGACGACGCAGGCTGCGGTCAGCTCGAAACTGAAGCGGCTCGAAGAGCGGCTCGGCTGTCGGCTGATCGAGCGGACACCCCGGCACGTGCAGCTTTCGACGCAGGGTGCCGTCTTCCTCGAACACGCCCGCGAACTGCTCGCGGTACACGAACGCGCACTGGCGGTATTTGCCGGAGCCCGGCAGCGCCTGACCATCGGCATCAGTGACCATGTGGCGGGGCCCGAACTCCCCGCGCTGATCGCGCGCATGAACGCGCAGGACCCGCAGCTGTTGATCGAAATCCGGATCGGATCCTCAGGCGACCTGTTGCAAAGCTTCGACCGGCGCGAACTCGACACGGTGATCGCACGCCTGCATGTCGGGCGGAACGACGGGGAAATTCTCACCGAAGAAAAATTCGGCTGGTTCGCAAGCCCAAGCTGGCAGTATCGCGCGGGCGAGCCGCTGCCGATTGCCACCATGGCCGAACCCTGCGGCGTGCGTGCGATGGCAGGAAGGCTTCTCGATGCGGCGGGCGTGCCCTGGACGGAAATTTTCGTCGGCGGTGGCGTTTCCACTGTCGCTGCGGCCGTCATGGCCGGGCTCGGCGTGGCGGCATTGGCGCCGCGCATGCTGCCATTCGGCGCCGTCGACGTCGGCGCCAGGCTCGGGCTTCCGGAATTACCGCACTTGCCGGTTCTGCTTCACACAAGGGTCAAGAACGGCCGGCCGCGCGATGCGCTTGTCGCGCTTTCGGCTGCGTTCAGGAGCGCGGTACGAGGCTAGCTTCCGGGCGTCCAGGCCTGATAGTCGCCGGTGGCCTTGGGACGGCGGCCGCTCGCCAGCGTCGAGCCGGACGGACGATAGGCTCCTGATGTGCCGGTCAGATTCGGGACGTGCGGCTTTTCCCACTCGCGCGGAGTGTACGTCTCTTCGGTCGGGGCAACATCGACGGTGTGGTGCAGCCAGCCATGCCATGACGGCGGCACTTTGGTTGCTTCCGCGTAGCCATTGTAGACCACCCAGCGCCGTTGGAAGCCGAGCGTCGGATCGATCTTGCCGCCCTTGGTGCGATAATAGGTGTTGCCCTGCTCGTCCTGGCCGACGAGTTCGCCAAACCGCCACGTCCACAATTGCGTGCCGAAGGTCTGGCCGTTCCACCAGGTGAATATTTTCAGCAGAAACAGCTTCATGAGGACTCGGCCGGTTCGAGAAAGCGTAACGCCGTGATGCCATCGGCGCGCCCGATTGTCCAGCCGCGTCGGCCAATTGCGGCGATACTTCGCCAGATCGAGACGGGCCTTGGCGGGACCGCATTTGCGCCTGTTTTTGGCGTCGAATTGTCGCGGAATCGGTGGGAGCTGTTCATGCCGCATACAGTTCCTATCAACCAGATTGAGCGCTGCGCACGATCGGTGCGCGGGCTCGGGAACGTCCGCCTCCTGAAATGGTTGGGTCGTATCCCGGAGATGGAGCCAACAATGACCAGTCTGAAAATTTTAAGTACCGCCGCAGCGATCGCGGCGCTTGTTGCACCGGTGGTGCTGCCCAGCGCGAGCTTCGCGCAGGAGCGTCCCGGGATAGCGCGGGGCGGTGGCGGAGCGCCGGCCGCGGCAGGTGGCGGTGGAGTCCGTGGTGGAGGTGGAGCCGCGGCCATAGGTGGCGGTGGTGTCCGTGGCGGCGGTGGCGGCCCGGCCATAGGTGGTGGTGGCTTTCGCGGCGGCGGTGGACCGGCGATCGCAGGTGGCGGCGGAGGATTTCGTGGAGGCGGCGGCGGTGGTCCGGTTTACAGCGGTGGCGGCGGCTATCGTGGCGGCGGCCATCATCACCATCATCATGGCGGCGGTGGTTTCTTCCCCGGCGCGGTCGCGGGTGCTGTGATCGGTGGCGCGCTCGCGTCGCAGAGCTACGGCTATTACGGCGGCCCCGGCTATTACGCACCGGGCTATTATGACGAGGGATATGTCGATGACGGCGTGGTGGCGGTGTCGCCCGGCGGCGACGACGATTCCTACTGCAGGCAGACCTATCGTTCCTACGATCCGCGATCGGGAACCTATCTCGGCAATGACGGCTTCCGGCATCCCTGTCCGTAACGCCATCCTGACGACGTAAACACGAAGAGCGGCGCATTCCGGTGCGCCGCTTTTTTCATGCGCGCAACGCCACCGCGACGCCGCCGAGCGTGATCCCCAGGGCTGCGATC
Source organism: Bradyrhizobium sp. (assembly GCA_013695565.1). Lineage (GTDB taxonomy): Bacteria > Pseudomonadota > Alphaproteobacteria > Rhizobiales > Xanthobacteraceae > Bradyrhizobium. Next base: position 1,367 of record JACDAG010000605.1, on the reverse strand, counting down.
TCGCGCAAGCCGAACGGCTCATGCAGCATCATGGCTGCCGCCAGCACTCCGACCACCGGCACCAGCAAGGTGCCGATCGACGCGGTCGCCGCCGGCAGCCGCTCCAGCGCGGCGAACCAGCAGACATAACACACGCAAAACTGGATCAGCGTTATGTAGATCATCGACGCCCAGCCGATCGATGAGAGCGCCGCAAGCTGTGGCTGCTCGACCGCGAACCCGATGATCGCGATCGGCAGGCAGCCGAGGCCGATCTGCCAGGCGGCCAGCGACAGCGGCGGCATCGCCAGCGGAAAATGCTTGGTCAGGACGGTGCCGAGCGCGACACACACCGCGCCAGTCAGCGCGAACAAGATGCCCGGCAGCTTCCCGACGCTGGCGTCGAAGCCGTTGCCGCCGATCAGCACGGCAATGCCGACAAGTGCGACCATCAACGACAACGCACGCAGCAGCGACAACCGTTCGCCGAGGATCGGCCACGCCAGCAACGCCACCCAGACCGGGATCGATATGCCAAGCACCGCCGCCTCGCTGGCGCTCAGCCACAGCAAGGCGAGCCCCATGAATGCGACCCAGCCCCCAAGCGACAATGTTGACACCAGCAGCAGCCGCAACCCCATTCCCCGGGGCACGCGAAGCGTCTGCTGCCGCGCCAGCGCGATCAACGCGAGCGCTGCGGCGCCGACGATGCCGCACAGGCCGCGCGAGGACAGCGGCGACCACTCCGTCAGCAGGTGTTTCATGATCGGGAAGTTGAGACCCCACCCCACCGAGGCGATCGTAAGCAGGATGAAGCCGAGCGGCGACGTTCGGGGACGGCCCGCTTGGCGAGGGAGAGGCATGGCGGGGCTTAAATCCGGAACCGGGAGCGCATTGGTTTCTTGTTCTGACACACACTAACGGAATTCGCTTCTAAGCAAATCTTATATGCACTCTATCATACAGACGACTTGTCGACCTTCCGACTTAATCGTTTCCGGGGCCGTGCGAGTCGTCGACCGTAGCCCGAGCAAAAGGAACCGTCGTGCCGCGCGTCCTCTTGGTGGATGACGACCCGATGGTTTGCATCGCCATTGAGGTATGTCTGCAGCGTCAGGGCTTCGAAGTCACCGTTGCCGACGGTGGAGAGGCCGGGATGCGGGCGCTCGAAGCGTCCGATTTCGACGTGATGCTGATCGATGTCTTCATGCCGCATATGCGCGGTTTTGAATCAATTCGGATGTTTCACGAGCGCCGGCCCGAAGTTCCGATCATCGCGATGTCCGGCTACGCCTTCGCCAATACCGAACGCGCGCCGGATTTCCTGCGGATGACCATCGAGCTCGGCGCGGCATGCTGCCTGCGCAAACCGTTCACGCCCAACGCAC
>JACDAG010000599.1 GCA_013695565.1 Bradyrhizobium sp. | reverse complement strand
GGCGCAGCGTCTTCTGGATCGCGCCGCTCTGGCCGATGATGCCGCGCGGGTTGGTCTCGATCCGGATTTCTTCCTGCAGATAGGCGTTTTCCAGCTCCAGCCGCTCGCGCAAGCGGTCGACTTCGGCAAGTGCGGCGTGCAGTTTTTCATCGGCCTCGCGGCGGTGGCTGACGTCGCGGAACACGATCACGGCGCCCACCACCGTGCCGCGGTCGCGGATCGGCGTCGACGTGTATTCGACCCAGACCGGCGAGCCATTTTTGCGCCAGAACACTTCGCCATCGACGTTATGGATCGCGCCGTCGCGGAACGCCGCGTAGATCGGGCAGTCCTCGTCGGGGTAATGACTGCCGTCGTGGTGGCTGTGGTGAACGATCGGATGGATGGCCTTGCCGACCAGTTCCTCGGCGGTCCATCCCAGCATCCGCTCCGCGGCCGGATTGACGAAGGTGGTCTTGCCCTCGGCGTTGACGCCGTAGATGCCTTCGCCGGCGGCGCGCAGGATCAACTGGTTCTCGCGCTCGATGTCCTGGAACACCCGCTCGACGCGCTGCCAGGCGGCGAGCCCACCGCGCATGTGGTCCTCGGCGGTGGCGTCGACATAGCGGCGGCGGCGCTGTTCGAGATCGCTCATGGTGAGCAGCATCAACTGACGTTCGTCATGCGGCACCAGCGATCCCGTATATTCCAGCCGCAACGGCTGGCTGGTGGCGTGACGCGGCGTCAGCGCGTTGGTCCAATAGGAACCCTTGTCGAGCACAGCCTGGGTGAACACGATCAGCGCGGGCACTTGCCCCGCATGCAGTGCGCTGAATTTGGTTTCCCGCAACAGCGCGCGGTCATAGCCGAGCAGGGTGCAGGCGGCCGGATTGGCATCGATGATTTCGTCGGTGTCGGGGTCGAGCAGCAGCGTCGGCTCGACCAGATAGTCGAAGGTGAGGGTACGCAGATCGAGATCGCGTGCCGACGGGCCGAACAGATGCGGCGTCGATTCCATTCCCAGACACTCCGAGAACTCGTAATTTGGCTACGATATTTCGTATATCACGAGTTTTCGTAATAGCCAAAGATCCAGCTAAATAGCTGCATCAATTCAACAAACCCAGCCTGCCAAGGCTGGCATACTCCTTGCGTACTTACCTCCAGCGTCACGCAGGAGGTTTCATGTCCACGTTCGACAATCCGTTCGATCCCGCCCGACGACTCCATACCCAGGGTTGCAGTTGCGGCCGGCATACGAGCGATGCCGAGCACGATGTCGCTGCTTCGGCCGCCGCACTTCAGCCGGCCGTTACCGCGTCCGAAGAGGCCCGCTTTGAGAACGTGGTCGCATCCGCGGTCATGCGCGCGATGTTTCCGCAGGATATGGCGCGCCGCGCCTTCCTGAAATCGGTGGGCGCTGCGACGGCCGCCGCCGCGCTGTCGCAATTCTTCCCGCTGAAGTCAGCGACCGAGGCCTTCGCGCAAGGCGGGCCGCTGGAGAAGAAGGACCTCAAGGTCGGCTTCATTCCGATCACCTGCGCGACGCCGATCATCATGGCGGCGCCGATGGGGTTTTACTCCAAGAACGGCCTCAACGTCGAAGTGATCAAGACCGCCGGCTGGGCCGTCATTCGCGACAAGACCATCAACAAGGAATACGACGCGGCGCACATGCTGTCGCCGATGCCGCTCGCCATCACCATGGGTGTCGGCTCCAACCCGCTTCCCTACACCATGCCGGCGGTCGAGAACATCAACGGCCAGGCAATCACGCTGGCGGTCAAGCACAAGGACAGGCGCGACCCGAAGACCTGGAAGGGCTTCAAGTTCGCCGTTCCCTTCGACTATTCGATGCACAATTACCTGCTGCGCTATTACCTCGCCGAGCACGGCATCGACCCGGATGCCGACGTGCAGATCCGCGCCGTGCCGCCGCCGGAAATGGTCGCCAACCTGCGCGCCGACAATATCGACGGTTTCCTCGGGCCCGATCCGATGAACCAGCGCGCAGTCTATGACGGCGTCGGCTTCATCCACATTCTGACCAAGGATATCTGGGAGGGGCATCCCTGCTGCGCCTTTGCGGCATCGAAGGAATTCATCACCTCGATGCCGAACACCTATAGCGCGCTGCTCAAGTCGATCATCGAGGCCACCGTGTTCGCGCACAAGGCCGAGAACCGCAAGCAGATTGCGGAGGCGATCGCGCCGGCGAATTATTTGAACCAGCCGCAAATCGTGCTGGAGCAGATTCTCACCGGCACCTTCGCCGATGGTCTCGGCAACGTCGTCAACCAGCCGAACCGCGTCGATTTCGATCCGTTCCCCTGGCAGTCCTTTGCGATCTGGATCATGACGCAGATGAAGCGCTGGGGTCAGCTCAAGGGCGACGTCGACTATGCCGGCATCGCCGCGCAGGTTTATCTCGCCACCGACGCCACGAGGCTGATGAAGGAAGCGGGGCTGACACCGCCGACCACCACCACCAAGAGTTTCTCGGTGATGGGCAAGACGTTCGATCCGGCCAAGCCCGAGGAATATCTCGCAAGCTTCAAGATCAGGAAAGCTTCGTGAGAAGGCATCACCATCTGTTGCCGTCGTCCCGGCGAACGCCGGGACCCATACGCCGTGCCATTTCGATTGGGCATGATGTCAGTGACTTTCTTTCATTACCACTGCCGCGGAGTATGGGTCCCTGCGTTCGCAGGGACGACGTGCTGAGGGAGCATACCCGATGACCTCCTCCTTGCGCCTTCGCGCGGCGATCGTGTCGATCGCGCTGTTCGCAGCGTTCCTCGGCATCTGGCACATCGCGACCCGCGGCACCGGCACCGTTGCCAACATGACGCCGGAATATGCCAAGCTGATGGGGTTGACCGCGACCGCCGGCAAATCGGCGATGCCCGGGCCGCTCGATGTCGGCGCCAAGCTGTGGGAGCATTTGAAGAGCCCGTTCTATGATAACGGGCCGAACGACAAGGGCCTCGGCATCCAGCTCGGCTTTTCCATCGCGCGCGTCGGTTTGGGTTATTTCCTCGCTGTCATCGTCGCGATCCCGCTCGGCTTCCTGATCGGCATGTCGCCGCTGTTCAGCAAGGCGCTGGACCCGTTCATCCAGGTGCTGAAACCGATCTCGCCGCTCGCCTGGATGCCGCTCGCGCTCTACACCATCAAGGATTCCAGCATCTCCGCGATCTTCGTGATCTTCATCTGCTCGGTATGGCCGATGCTGCTCAACACCAGCTTTGGCGTCGCCGCCGTGCGCAAGGAGTGGATCAACGTCGCCCGCACGCTGGAAGTCGGCACCATCAGGCGCGCCTTCACCGTGATCCTGCCGGCGGCAGCACCAACCATTCTGACGGGCATGCGGATCTCGATCGGCATTGCCTGGCTCGTGATCGTCGCGGCCGAGATGTTGGTCGGCGGCACCGGTATCGGCTACTTCGTCTGGAACGAATGGAACAACCTCTCCATCACCAATGTCATTATCGCGATTCTCCTGATCGGCATTGTCGGCATGCTGCTCGACCAGATCCTTGCGCGGTTCACGCGCATGGTCACGTTCCCGGAGTAGCTGATATGACCGACAAATTCATCTCGATCGAAGGTATCGCGCGGCGTTATCCCGGCGCCGATGGCGGCCAGATCAGCGTGTTCGAGGACCTTTGGCTGTCGATGCCGCGCGGCGAGTTCGGCTGCGTGATCGGGCATTCCGGCTGCGGCAAGACCACCGTGCTGAACATTCTCGCCGGTCTCGACGAACCCAGCGAGGGCGCCGTCATCGTCGACGGGCAGGCGATCGAGGGCACCAGCCTCGACAGGGCCGTCATCTTCCAGAGCCACGCGTTGCTGCCGTGGCGCACGGTGCTCGGCAATGTCTCCTATGCGGTCACCTCGAAATGGCGCAAATGGGATCGCGCCAAGGTGAAGGCGCATGCGCAGAAATTCATCGACCTGGTCGGGTTGACGGGCTCCGAGCACAAGCGCCCGTCGGAATTATCTGGTGGCATGAAGCAGCGCGTCGGCATCGCGCGCGCGCTTTCGATCACGCCGAAGATCATGCTGATGGACGAACCGTTCTCGGCGCTCGATGCGCTGACGCGGGGAACGCTGCAGGACGAGGTGCGCCGCATTTGCCTGGAGACCGGACAAACCGCGTTCATGATCACGCACGACGTCGATGAGGCGATCTATCTCGCCGACAAGATATTCCTGATGACCAACGGCCCCGGCGCGGTGCTGGCGGAGATCGTGGAAAATCCGCTGCCGAAGGATCGCGCCCGCATCGATCTGCACCGGCATCCGCTTTATTACGCGCTGCGCAATCACATCGTCGATTTCCTGGTCAGCCGCAGCAAGACCTTCGCCGCCACGGTCATCAACCACGATCCGCGCAACGTGCCGATCGTCCGGCCGGGATTGAGCGAGCCGACCATCGTCGCATCGCCAAAAATGATCGAGACCAGTCCAGCCCAGACGATTGCGCGCTAACATTCAAAAGGAGACGAGACATGAAACGCGAAGACCTCACCGAGAAACTGCTCGACATCAAGCGCGAGAAGGGCTGGAGCTGGAAGCATATCTGCGAGAAGATCGGCGGCTATTCCGAAGTGCTGATCGTCGGCGCCATTCTCGGCCAGATGAAGCTGACGAAACCGCAGGCGGCCAATGCGGCTGAATTGTTCGGCTTGTCGAAGTCCGAGACCGCGATGCTGAACGAAGTGCCGATGCGCGGCACCGGCACGCCGATGCCGCCGACCGATCCCCTGATCTATCGCTTCTACGAGATGGTGCTGGTCAACGGCCCGGCATGGAAGGCCCTGATCGAGGAAGAGTTCGGCGACGGCATCATGTCGGCGATCGACTTCGACATGGCGATGGAGCGCATCGCCAATCCGAAGGGCGACCGCGTCAAGATCACGATGTCCGGCAAGTTCCTGCCGTACAAATATTACGGCGCCAGCGGCAACGTGCCGGAATATGGGTTCAAGGAGGGGTGAGGGAGCGCGCGAATGGCGAATAGCGAGTAGCGAATGGAATTTCCCTATTCGCTATTCGCTATTCGCCTCTCGTGAACGCAGCCCGCACTTCCTTCATCGGCGCCATCTCGCGCACGTAAGTGAATGCGCCCTGATCCTTCATTTCACGGGCGCATTTGAGGAAGGCGGCGAGCGCCACGCGCGCCATTGCGCCACCGACGCTGATGCGCTTGACGCCGGCCGCGGCAATCTGCGGCACGGTCAGGGTCGGGTCGGCAAATCCCATCACCAGATTGAAGGGTTTTCCGACCGACGACACTACGGTGCGGATGGTGTCGATGTCGTGCACACCGGGCGAATACAACACGTCGGCGCCTGCGGCCTCGAATGCCTGCAGCCGCTTGATGGTGTCGTCGAGATCGTTATGGCCGTACAGCAGATTTTCGGCCCGCGCCGTCAGCGTGAACGGGAACGGCAGCGCGCGGGCGGCTTCGACCGCGGCATGCACCCGCTCGACCGCAAGCGAAAAATCATAGATCGGTCGGCGCGGATCGCCGGTTGAATCCTCGATCGAACCGCCGACCACGCCGGCCTCGGCCGCGCGCGCAATGGCCTTAGCCGCCGTCTTCGGGTCATCCGCGCCGCAATTTTCGAGATCCGCATTGACGGGCAGGTCGGTCGCGGCAGCGATGTCACGGCAATTCTCGATGATCGCATCGAGGGTGACGGTGGCGCTGCCGAGTGTGTTGGCAAGGCCGAGGCTTGTGGTCGCCAGCGCTTCGAATCCCGTCGCGGCGAGCAGTTTTGCGGTGCCGGCGTCCCAGGGATTGGGAATGATGAAGGCGCCGGGCCGGGCGTGCAGCGCGCGAAACAGTTCGGCTTTTTCCATCTGGCTGCGCATGGGTCGTTTCCCTCGAAATTGATCGCTTCGCAGGGAAACATAGAGGGCTTTCAGCCATCAGCCCAATTTGTTATTTCTTTCAATCTCATCAGCTTTTTGCATGATGCAGAAATAGCTGCCGACATCGACGCGCTCGGTGCGTGAATGGCGAATGGGAATTTTCCTATTCGCCATTCGCCACTCCCGATTCGCAGCCGTTACGTTCCCGCCTTGACCTGCATGACGGCGGTCGCCATCAGCTCGTCCATCTTGGCGCGGAGTTCCTGGTCGGACAGGGCGACGCCCTTGGCCTTGAAATCCCCGCTGACCTTGCGGAGCACGTCACCGTCGCCGGCTTCCTCGAAATCGGCGGCGACCACTTCCTTGGCGTAGGCGGTGGCAGCATCACCGGTAATTCCGAGCTTTTCGGCTGCCCACATTCCGAGCAGCCGGTTGCGGCGCGCCTCGGCCTTGAACTTCTGCTCCTCGTCGAGGGCGTATTTCTTCTCGAAACCTTCCTCGCGCTTGTCGAAACTGCTCATATTGGGTTCCAATCCCTGCCAAATGGACGCGGGGGCCGCGTTGTGGCGGCCCCATCGCCTACCTAGATAGAGGTAGCGAATCGTCAAAACAACCAGCCGTTAAGCCGCAGGTCTACCGGTATAAGTTGGGCCCAATTGGGCCGGATCGATTGTGCTGGATAGCCCAATCGGATAGGTTGCCAAGAGGTTTGGTTCTTGTTCTGTTTCGGTCGTTATGTCCAGGTTCCAGACCTTCACGGCAGCTCCGTCGTGGTCGTAAACCCTTGTCATCCGGAGCACACCAAATTCATGGATTTCAACAAAACACGGTACATCCCAATGAGCCGTCGACGCCGCATTTATGAAGGCAAGGCCAAGGTCCTGTATGAAGGCCCGGAGCCCGGAACCCTGATCCAGCACTTCAAGGACGACGCGACCGCGTTCAATGCCAAGAAACATCAGGTGATCGAGGGCAAGGGCGTCCTCAACAACCGGATTTCGGAGTACCTGTTTCAGCATCTCAACGACATCGGGGTGCCGACTCATTTCATCCGCCGTCTCAACATGCGCGAACAGCTGATTCGCGAGGTCGAGATCGTGCCGCTGGAGGTGGTGGTGCGGAACGTGGCGGCGGGATCGCTGTCGCAGCGCCTCGGCATCGAGGAAGGCACCCAATTGCCGCGCTCGATCATCGAGTTCTATTACAAGAACGACCAGCTCAACGACCCGATGGTCTCCGAGGAGCACATCACCGCGTTCGGCTGGGCGACGCCCCAGGAAATCGACGACATTATGGCGCTCGCTATCCGCGTCAACGACTTCCTGACCGGGCTGTTTTTGGGCATCGGCATCCGTCTGGTTGATTTCAAGATGGAATGCGGACGGCTGTTCGAAAACGAGATGATGCGGATCATCGTCGCCGACGAGATATCGCCCGACTCATGCCGGCTGTGGGACATCAAGTCGAACGAGAAGCTCGACAAGGATCGTTTCCGCCGGGATCTCGGTGGCGTCCTGGAGGCCTATACCGAGGTCGCGAAGCGTCTGGGTATCCTGATGGAGAACGAGCGGCCGGCGGGTACGGGGCCGGTGCTGGTGAAGAGCTGATCGGTCGCCGTCATCCTGAGG
>JACDAG010000592.1 GCA_013695565.1 Bradyrhizobium sp. | reverse complement strand
CGGGTGCCACGAATTGCACCGCAATCGCCCCGAGGCCGCCGGCAACGCCGGTGATGCCGGCCGAGACGCCGAACGCCAGCGTCTTGTACAGCGCCACGTCGACGCCCATCGCCGAGGCCGCGATCTCGTTGTCGCGGATCGCCATGAAGGCGCGCCCCGAGCGTGACTTCAGCAGGTTCACCGAGGCGATGTAGATCCCGACCCCGACCGCAAGCGTGAAGTAATACAGCCACATGTCCTGGCCCATCTTCAGGCCGAACGGCGCATCGGGCTTGGTCACGACCAGACCCTGCACGCCGCCGGTCCAGTGTTCGAAGAAGCCGAGCTTCAGCAGTTGCGGCATGGCGACCGCGAGCGCGAAGGTCGCCAGCGCGAGGTAAACCCCGGAGAGCCGCAGCGCCGGCTTGCCGAACAGGTATCCGAAGCCAAAGCAGATGATGCCTGCGATCGGCAGCGTCAGCGCATAGTTCATGCCGGCGTGTTCCATCAGGATCGCCGACGTATAGGCGCCGACCGCGTAAAACGCGCTCTGGCCCAGCGAGAACTGACCGCTTCCGCCGGTCAGGATGTTCAGGGCGAGCACCGCAAGCGCGTAGATCAGGAGCATCGTCATCTGGAAGATGATGAAGTTCTTGACGAACATCGGTGCGATGATCAGCGCGGCCAGCACCACCAGCGAGGTGCCCAGACCGAGCGTCATGGCTCGCTTCGGAACGGCTTCGACGGCGGGTGCTTCTGTGACTTCCTCAGCAGCGCTCATGATCAAACTCGCTTCACGATGGGCCGGCCCAACAGCCCAGCCGGTTTGACAACCAAGACGGTGATGATCAGCGCAAGCGCGATCGGCAGTTTCAACTCGTTACCGACACCGGGAATGTAGGTTCCGGCGAGGTTCTCAAAGACGCCGACCAGGAAGCCGCCGACAACAGCGCCGAGCGGGCTGGACAGGCCGCCGAGCACGGCGGCGGCAAATCCGTAGATCAGCACGCCGCCCATCATGTTCGGCTCCAGGAACACGACAGGTGCGATCAGGATGCCGGCAATCGCGCCGATCGCCGACGCCATGCCCCAGCCGAGCGCGATCATCCACGAGGTGTTGATGCCGACCAGGCGGGCCGATTCAGGCAGCGAGGCGGCGGCGCGCATCGCAAGGCCGATGCGGGTGTACTGGAAGAACAGGAACAGCAGGATCAGCAGCAACACCGTGACGCCGATCATGCCCGCCTGATGGGTCGAGATCAGCTGGCTGCCAAGGAAGGGCGAGGATCCGAACGGCGTCGGATACTGCTTGATCGTGAAGTCCCAGATCAGGCCGGCGACCGAGTTGACGATGGCGAACAGGGCGATGAAGCCGGCGACGTTGGTCAGGACCGGCGCCTTGGCCAGCGGCTTGAACAGCAGTCGCTCGATGGCGATGCCGCCGACAAAGGAGATGATCAGCGTGGCGAGGAAGGCCCACCAGTAGGGGATGCCCCACTGCATCAACTGCCAGGAAATGAAGGTCGAAAACATCGCCATTTCGCCCTGGGCGAAATTCAGATGGTCGATCGCCTGGTAGATCATCACGACCGCGAGTGCCATACAGGCATAGATCGCGCCCGTGGCGATGCCGGCCAGGACTTGGTTGGTAAACAGCTCCATGGCCTATTCCTCAATAACCGAGATAAGATTTACGGACGTCTTCGTTGGTCGCGATATCCTTGGCGTCGCCCGACATCACGATCCGTCCGGTTTCGATCACATAGGCCTGGTCGGCGAGTTCCAGCGCCAGTTGCGCGTTCTGCTCCACCACCAGAATGGTGACCTTGTCTTCACGATTGATCTTGCCGAGGATCTTGAACAGGTCGCGCACGATCAGCGGGGCGAGACCGAAGGACGGCTCGTCCAGCAGCATCAGCCGCGGCCGCAACATCAGGGCACGCGCGACCGCGAGCATTTGCTGCTCGCCGCCCGAGAGCGTTCCGGCCTGCTGGGTATGGCGTTCCTTCAGCACCGGGAAATGCGCGTACATGCGCTCGATGTCGGAAACGATGTTCTTGGAATCGCTGCGGCTGATGGCGCCGAGCTGCAGGTTCTCCTCCACCGTCATGGTGGTGAAGGTGCCGCGGCCCTGCGGCACATGCGCAATGCCGAGACGGACGACGTTTTCGGTCGATTTGCCGGAGAGCGACTTGCCCTCGAATTCGATCGCGCCGGTCGAGCGCACCATGTTGCAGATCGCCCGCAGGGTGGTGGTCTTGCCGGCACCGTTGGCGCCGAGCAGGGTGGTCAGGCTGCCTTCGTTGAGGGCGAAGGAAAGGCCGTGAAGCGCCTGGACCTGGCCATAATAGGCCCGCAAATCCTTGACGTTGAGCATCGCAGTCATTGGTCCTTGCTCCCCAGATAGGCTTTGATGACATCCGGGTCGGCCTGGACCTGGGCCGGTGTTCCCTCGGCGAGCTTGCGGCCGAAGTTGAGTGCGACGACGTGGTCGGCGATCGACATCACGAGACCCATGTGATGTTCGACCAGGAGCACCGTCATGTGGCGTTCGTCACGGATGCGGCGGATCAGATCGCCGAGCACGTGAACTTCCTCGTGGTTAAGGCCGCCGGCCGGTTCGTCGAGCAGCAGGATCTTCGGATCGGCGGCCAGCGCGCGCGCCAGCTCGACGCGCTTCTGGGTGCCGAAGGGCAGGCCGGACACCACGGTATGGGCGACGGCTTCGAGGCCGAGATAAGCGAGGATCTCGTGGACCTTCTTGTTGACCTCGGCCTCGCCGCGGCGAACCCAGGCGAGCTTCAGCGAGTCGCTGATGATGTCGCTGGAGGTACGGGCATGGGTGCCGACGCGAACATTGTCCATCACCGTGAGGTTCGGAAACAGCGCGACGTTCTGGAAGGTGCGGCCAATGCCGATCTCGGCGATCCGGTGCGGCGGGCGCGTCAGGATGCTTTGGCCTTCCATCAGGATATCGCCGGAAGACGGCTGATAAAGCCTGGAGAGGCAATTGAAGAGCGTTGTCTTGCCGGCGCCGTTCGGTCCGATCAGGCCCAGGATGGCGCCCTTGTGCATGTCAAAGGAGACGCCATTGAGCGCGATGATGCCGCCGAACACGACGCTGACGTCGCGAACCGCAAGCAGGGGAGCATTGCCCTGCGCGAGCTGTGCCTGCGTCATCGCATCCCGTCCACATGACTCATGGAGCGGGAATGCCCGCGCGAAATGCTTCGCTGGCCATGATGATGGCTATCTGATCCCCTCAGCAACACGTACTCTCCCTCCTGCTTTCAACTTTTTGTTGTCTGGTTTTTTTGATTGCGGGGCCACGCCGCCCAGCGCCGCCTCGATGTTCCTTACCATCGTCACAAGGCGAGGTCCAATATCGTTGATCAAGCGATCTTCCGTGAAACGGAAAGCCGGCGCGCCACAATTGAAGGCGTACGGACCGGTTCCATCGCTGAGCTTCAATGCGACGCCGACCGCGTGCACGTCGTCTTGCCATTCGCCCGCGGAGATCGTGAAGCCCTGGCGCGCGACCATTTCGCCGGCGCGTTCGATACCGTCGCGCATCCGGGCCCAGCGGCTGCCGTAATGCTCGCGCAGTTCGCGCAATAAAGCGGTACGCTCGTCATCGGGCAGTGCCCAGATATAGGCGCGTCCCATCGCGGTGGTCGCGATCGGTACCCGCGAACCGACGTCGAGCTGCACTCCGAGCAACCCGTTACGACTCTGGCCGAAATAGATCATGCTGTGACGGTCGCGGCCGCCGACCGCGACCGCGCCGCCGGTCTCGCGCATCAGCTCTTCACGGTAGGGTTCGGACAAATGCCGAACGCCGAGATTGGCCAACGCGGCATACCCCAGGGCCATGGCTGATGGCGCCAGCTGATACTTCTCGAACCGCGGAACGGGTGTAAGGTAGCCCAGCTTGGTCAAGGTGTAGGTCAGCCGGGAAATGGTTGGCTTCGGCAAATTAGTACGGGCGGCGATTTCTTGATTGCCTAAAAGCCCGTCGTTGGGATGGAATGCGCGCAACACATCGAGCCCGCGAGAGAGCGCGACGACGAAGCTGCGATCTGTCGCCGCTTTCTTCCCTGGACGCTTCATTACCTGCTTCTATGCCGAGCTCGTTGACAAGGGACGTGCTTCAAAATAACCCTCCCTGTCAAGATGTGGAATTGAATTTCGCAGTGCGAAATCGACAAATCGTAGCCACTCAACGCAAGTTCGAGCGGCAATCCAAGAACAAGGATCAAGGGAGAGTACCGTGAACGAAGTCGTAACCCTCGAACGTCATGACGCTATCGCCATCGTCACGGTCAACAGCCCGCCGGTGAACGCGCTCAGCGCCGCCGTGCGCGGCGGCATCTTCGAATGCATGAAGGCCGCTATCGCGGATGCGGACGTAAAGGCGATCGTGCTGACCTGCGGCGGCCGCACCTTCATTGCCGGCGCCGACATCACCGAATTCGGCAAGCCGCCGAAGCCGCCCGGCCTGCATGAAGTGCTGGTCGCGATGGAGAACTCGCCGAAGCCGATCATTGCCGCCATTCATGGCACCGCGCTCGGGGGCGGTCTCGAAGTTGCGCTGGCATGCCACTTCCGCGTCGCCACCAAGGAAGCGAGACTTGGCCTGCCCGAAGTGAAACTCGGCCTTCTGCCCGGCGCCGGCGGCACGCAGCGCCTGCCGCGCGCGATCGGCCCGGAAATGGCGGTCAAGATGATCGTGAGCGGCGATCCGATTGGTGCCGCCGAAGCGCTCAAGCTCGGCCTGATCGAGGAAATCGTCGAAGGTCCGGCTTCGGGCGGCGAAGCCTTTGCCCGCAAGGTGCTGGCCGAGAAGCGTCCGCTGCGCAAGCTGCGTGACGATGATTCCAAGCTCGCGGCGGCGAAAGCCGATATTTCGATCTTTACCAACGCGGTTGCCGCGCTGACCAAGAAGGCCCGCGGCCTGGAAGCGCCGTTTGCCGCTGCGGACGCCGTGCGCGCCGCGATCGAACTGCCGTTCGACGAAGGGTTGAAGAAGGAACGCGAAGGTTTCCTCAAGCTGGTGTCATCAGACCAGTCGAAGGCGCAGCGCTATGCGTTCTTCAGCGAGCGCGAGGCGGCAAAAGTGGCCGGCATTCCGGAAGGCACCAAGCCGCGCAATGTGGAGCGCGTCGCCATCATCGGCGCCGGCACCATGGGCGGCGGTATCGCGATGTCGTTCGCCAATGCCGGTATCCCCGTGACGCTGATCGAGACCGGCGAAGAGCAGCTCAAGCGCGGCATGGGCGTGATGCAGAAGAATTACGAGG
>JACDAG010000579.1 GCA_013695565.1 Bradyrhizobium sp. | reverse complement strand
CATGCCGGCCGTGAGCTTGTCGATGAAGGCGGTGACCTGGCTTTCCGGCACCGCGCCCATGAAACCGTCGGCGGGCTGGCCGTTGACGAAGGCGATCACGGCCGGGATCGACTGGATTCCCATCTGGCCCGGGATCTGCGGATGCTCGTCGATGTTCATCTTGACCAGCTTGACCTTGCCTTTGGCCGCGCGGACCGCCTTTTCGATGATCGGCGTCAGCTGACGGCAGGGACCGCACCACGGCGCCCAGAAGTCGATCAGCACCGGCTGGCGCTTCGATTCCTCGATGACGTCCTTCACGAACGTCTGGGTGGTGGTTTCCTTGATCAGATCGGGTACGGGCTGCGGCGCCGGGCCGCCGCCCTGCTCAATTATCGTCACGATGTATCCTCGCCTGATGTCTTGAGAATTGGTCTCGAAAGCTGTCCTGAGATGGCGCCCGTTCTAGCATGGACGGAAACGAAGTTCTCATCCGCTAGATGGCGGCTGGGCCACAAAATTCAATCGGTATCCAATCGATCCCGGCCGCGGCAGGGCCATCGTCGAGGGGGATTGAAGGGTGCCCGGCCCGCCATTGCAACTCCCGCCGGCGCGACGAATTGACCGGCAGGCGGATCGGGCGGGTCGGGACGCAAGTCCGAATCGCCCCGCGATATCGGGCAATTTGCTCCAGGGATTGCCGATTTCGCGACTTGGGAACCGATTAGAGCGGTTTGGTAGTGGTTTCGGGCGGATTCCTGCCCATTTATTAAGAAAATCGGGTTATCCCGATAGTTCGGGCCGTGTTCGCACTGTTGCATTCACGGCCTGCATTTGGCATAGCTCTGCCGTTGCCGGCGAGCGTTCGCCGACATCTCGGATGCGGGTGTAGCTCAGTGGTAGAGCACGACCTTGCCAAGGTCGGGGTCGAGGGTTCGAGCCCCTTCGCCCGCTCCAGGTTCTCTCACCATCGCTAGAGACTTAGCTGACCCCTGCAGGGGTCGGCAGTCTTGCGTTTTTTTGGCCGTGACAGCGTGATGGTAGTTTGCGGGGTTCGTGGCAGGGCGATCGTGGGCCGTTTCGCGCTGGCATAGCGTCAAACGAGCCGTTCACCGAGCGTCAAATAGCTCTTGAACGCGAGATGTCCTTCAAGGTCGATTTGAACGAGATAAGTGCCAGCGGGAAGATTGGCTTCTACTCGCCAACGCGGATTCGTACTTGGTGCTGGCGGCCGAGCCGGCATGTCGGGGTGGTAGAAACTTTTGACCTGAGTACCTTTGTCGTCCCACGCGAATACACTAACGGACACGTTCTGAAAATCCGCGCGAGGACTGAGTTGGAAGTCTATGCCGTTTGAGGACAAGAATACTGAATCCACAAAAACGTGGCGCCGTTCGAAAAGCAGCAAATCGTCAGAAATGAGAATACGCGGCGACCATTCAGCTTGTCGGTTACCTAGCAGATATAAAAGCGTGTCGCGTTCTGCCGCGGTGCGACAGTAAACCCAAGGGAGGTGATTTGCTAAAAGGAGAGGCGACGGCGCTAAGACTTCTGCGCATCGGTGGTCAATGATGGTCCGGTCGCCGCCGATATTGCCTTCATGGAATACTTTTTCGAAAGGGATATTGGAAAAGTAATCTTCCGAGTCGCCGGGCTCAGCGTTCCCCAACTGCATGTTTCTGTCGCAAAATCTGACGTTGGGGAGGACCAAGATATTGCGAGCGTTGAAAACCATCATCACAAACACGGGAGCGTGAGTGTCATCGCCGTACTGACACTCGCCTTTCTTACGAATACCTTCGATATGATACTGCGTCGGAGTGCGGGGCCGAAAATAAAGTCGAGCTAATCCATGCGCGTGGTTGCGTGCTTCAATAATGCCTGGTGCCGCAACGTCCTTCGCTCGTTGGTTGGCTGGATCGCTTCGCGAACGCAGATTGCCGTCGAGCAAAATTTTGACGGCATTCTCAATCGGGGCGTGGTGAAAGAGACGGCTTGGCCATCTGCCACGGTAAGGGCGAAACGGACTCGTTAGAGTTGTTTCCCATTTCGTGATATGCGCTTCAACAAAATTAACCGTTAGGGCCATAGGCAAGTTCAAGCTGAGGCTTGGACGGCGGTGCAATATCGCTGCCGCGCTCACCGGGGCGATATTCGAGAGCGACTTCCGCGTCTCTCTCAATTCCCTGAATTTGAACGGGTCGCACGTGCGGCAAGACGCTCAAGATTGACAGAAGCGACGCGCCCGCTCCCTGTTGGGTCCAAGCTGCTCTATCCTGTGTGAGAAGTCCCTTCTGGAGTCCGATCCAAACGCCCCACAAATCTTCCGCTTCAAAATTCCAAGTTGCTTCCTCCGTCTGAAGATTAAGAGTCTTGTCATCTCCAATCGAAGCTGAGACGGGCAATCGGCTATCGATTTGAACAAACTTCTCATCGCTCAATTCAATTGCGCGTCGAAGTGCTGCAAGGAAGGCGTCGAACGACGATGCATCTGCGGCTTCCCCTCTGAGTTGAGAGGCCACCGATTCCATGTGCTCTGGCAAACCGACGTCAACGGTGTAGTCGTGAATGAAGATTTGGATAGGTAATTCTTTGAGATGGCGCTCCATTACTGGACGCACGTCATCCCATTTCAGGCCGCCGTTGCCACAGCCGAGCCGAGGGAATGAAATTTCCGTTATGCCCAACGCCTCATAGTTCGCGACGAACTTTATCAAGCCCGCTTCGATCCATTGAATCTTGGAGGGATTGCGCCAATGCTCTTTAGTTGGGAAGTTGAGTATCCAAGAGATCGCGCCCTTCCATAGCCACAGCTTGCCCGGCGAAAGTAACTTTTGATCGCAAATTCGCTTGTACGCCGCGAACATCTCCGGCTCGCGCTCTTTGAAATCTTTCGCGATACCTTTCCCCATCACACCGACGCAGTTGACGGTGTTCACAAGAGTCTGGGCGGTGGACTCGAGAAGGCTGGTGCGGCGATAGATGAGCATGGGCTTACCGGTGAAATCGCGAGCGGCGGTGGGTTTTGCAATAACAGCGACCATCGGACGAATCAGTGAAGCCAGAAACGCGCGATCTTGTAAAGAACAAAATCAGAACGAGGTCGCTTCTTGGGGAAAATCCAAAGGAAGGTTTAACGCTCCAACCGGTAGCTCTGACCTCGGCGACCGGCAGGTCGCCTCCATTGCGGAGGTGTGAAGTTGCAGGCGGCTTTGTCGTTTGTGCCCGGCCGGATCCCGCTGCGCTTTATGTTCCGAACCACAGTGCCGTGCTTTGTTACCAATGCTTGCCGCGCTGCCTTCTGCCGTGCCGCAAAGATCGTCGTGACGCCAGCGAGGCTTAAGAGTGTTAGAGCGCGGATATCGGCAACGCCTTGAGGCGGACCTCGTCAAATGGGTCGCAGAGGGCGTGATCTCGGGCGACGCGGCGCAGTCGATCCGCACCGCACGCTTTGGCGAGGAGGCGGAATCGCGCCTGCCCGCCATCTTCGCGATGCTCGGCGCCTTGATGCTGGCGGCCAGCGTCAGCGCTTTTGTTGCCGCCAACTGGCAGGAGATTCCGCGCCTCGTCAGGCTGGTCGGTATCCTCGGGCTGATTGCCGTCTGTTTTCCGATTGCCCTGCTGTTCGGCCGGCGTGCGATCCCATGGGGTGCCGAGGCCGCCGTGACATTCGGCACGCTGTGTTTTGGCGCCGGGGTCGCGCTCGTCGGCCAGATGTATCATCTGCCGAGCGACTGGCCCGCGGGCGCGATGCTGGTGGCGCTCGGCGCGGTCATCGCGGCCGCGCTGACCGGCAAGAGCGGGCCGCTGGTGATTGCCTTTGCGGCGATCACGGCATGGTCGTTCGGAAGGTTTGACAACGCGCAATGGCGCGAAATCCATTGGCCGTTCCTGCTGCTGTTCGTTCCGGCCTTCGCGCTGGCGCTGGGCCGCGAGAATCGTCTGGTCGCGCATACCGCAGCCCTGGCGCTGGGCGTCTGGCTGGCGACGTTTTTGTCGGCGCACGACGCAAATCGGTACGGCATTCGCATGATCGACGGGGGCCTCGCGTTCTCGGCCGCTTACATGGCGGTCGGGCTGCTGGCGCTGGACCGGGACTGGCCCGCTGAGTTCCGGGCGCTGTTGCCATGGGGCGCCTGGACGTTCGGTCTGTGGCTGTGCCTTGAGACCGTACTGGTTCTGGAAAAGCCGGTTCTCGCCCATTCCATCGACGCCAGCATCGGCTTTGCCTACGGCGCGGCGGTGATCGCCCTCGCCGCGCTTGCGGTACTGGCGCGAGACAGGGGGCGGCTCGTGATCATCGCGGCCTGCGCCGTTGCCCTGACGATCCCGGTGATGCTGGCGGGCGGTTCGGAAATTTCCGGCCGGGTGCTGGTTCCCGTCGCCGTGCTGGTCAGCGCCGTGGCGTTGATCGCGGGCGGACTTCTGGTCGGCCTGCGGACATTTGTCGTCGTCGGCTACGCCGTGTTCGGCGTGTCGATCCTGATCCTGCTCTGGCGCACGATCGGCACGTTGCTCGGCCAGTCGCTGTTTTTCCTTGTCGCCGGTGTCGTTCTGCTCGGCCTCGCTTTGGGCGCCCGCCGATTGGCCGGCTGGACGCGACGCAACGATCAACTGCCATCGGCAGGAGCGGCCTGATGGGTACGATCGACAATCTGATCAGTCGCGTGCCGTTGCTGGCGCGCTATATCCTTGCCGCGTCGCTGCTGTGCGGACTGATCCTCGCGATGGTCTTTCAGCGCGCCGCGATCCTGCGCGACGGCAAGGAAGTCCGGCTCGAGGTCGTGCCCGTCGACCCCCGCGATCTCTTCCGCGGCGATTACGTCGTTCTCGGTTATCGTATCGGCACGGTTGACCAGCCAAAGGATGCAG
>JACDAG010000544.1 GCA_013695565.1 Bradyrhizobium sp. | reverse complement strand
CGGCGGGAGCAATTCCGCCGCGCCTTTTTGTTGGTGGATGCGATCGGCTGAAAAGCAAAGCCTCATCTACACGCAAGGAACTTCCGAAATACCCAACCCATCGGCCGGGAGGCCGCATTGGAAATATAGGCCCATTCCTTTCCGTTTTCGGTGGTCTGGTCCGAAATTCGAATGCGCTCGCCGTTGGCGACCTTGCCGACGATTTTTCCGTTCGGCGAGGTCCGGATGTTGAGGGGCGTGCCGGTTGGATCGGCGACGACGCAGGTATTGCGGTCCTGATCCGATCCGCCCGGCTGCGATTCCTGCCTTGTGCCCGAGATCGCTTTTTCATCATTGCCGATGGTGCCGCCGGCATTGCCCGATTGCGCGAAGGCCGCCGCAACGGATCCAGCGCCGATGAAGATGCCCACCAAGACGATCTTCAGCACGGCGCTTCCAGCGCTTGCGCGCACGCTGCTCCCATCTCTTCCTCCATCGCTGACGGCATTGTTCCGCAAGCCCGAGACGAGAGCAATAGACCTAAACAACTCAATTCAGGGGTTCGAAACGCTTCGGCGCTGACCGCTCACGCCAACCGGCGCTGCCGGATCCGCTCCCACACCGAGACCGATGCGACGATCATGCCGATGACCCAGGGAAGCACGGCGCCATATTCCTGGACGCTGAGCAGCAGCGCCAGAATGCCCGTGACCAGCGTGATCATCTTCGCCTGTCCGCCCTGCCCGGCCAGCGACAGCAGAAACGGCAGGAACAGGATCAGGAGCGTGGTTAGCGTGACGTCGGCCATGGGGAAGGACTCGTGAGCGCAGGCCGGTCAGAAGCCGCAGAGATTGACCGAGCGCGGGCGCCCGCCGTGGCGGCTTTCGACAATTTGTTCGCCGCCATTGGTGGCCGAACTGCCGTAATAGCGGTGGTGGCCGGCGACATCGTGCCAATCGCCAGGCTGCGACGTCGCGGGCGACCGGGTGGCGTCGCTGATGATCGAGGCTGGCTTGCGTTGCATGACCGTCTCCGTGGATGATGCGCAGTTCCTGCGTTCTGCTCATCAGTCGTGCACGTGACGCCGCGCGTTCAAGCCGGTTCGGATATATCGTGTTTCCGGAAGGTTTCGCGGACTTTCCGGCAAGCCATGAAGCGGACGACGACCGGCCGTTTTCTGACATGCTGATGTCGGGAGCGGCGTTTGCGAAACGTCCTCGGACGTGACCAAATCCGGCCGCCACACAGGGAGATATCGATGCTTTACGCCATTCTGGCCTACCACGTCGAAGCCGAGCTGATGTCCTGGACGCCGGAGCAGGACGCCGCCGTCATGACCGAGATGCTTCGGGTTCACGGCGGCTTGAACGAAAAACAATTGCTGGGGCCATCGGCGCGGCTGGGCGCGACGGGCAAGGCGCACACCCTGCGCGGTCCGGGCGCGGGGATGGTGATCGATGGGCCATTCGCCGAAACCAAGGAGCAGTTGCTGGGGTTCCATATCGTGGACTGCGCCGATGAGGACGCCGCACTGGCGGTGGCCGGCGAATTGCGCAAGGTCAATCCGACCGCGGTGTACGAGATCCGCCCGATCGCGCTCTATATCCCCGGCAAGCCGGTCCCGACCACGCAAGATCCGGACGCCATCGGCAGAGACGGCACTCGGGGCTGGGGTTTTGCGGGTCCGGACGACCGGCGAATCAAATAAATGGCGGCCGCCTTGCTGCGGCAAACGATCCGGCAGCCGTTCAGCCAAGGCGCTCATAGACATCATAGCCTTCGTCAACATCGCCAAAGAAAACGTTCTCGCCCTTGTTCAGCACCAGTGCCTTGCTGCACATCGAGCGGCACAAATCCTTTGAATGCGATGCCAGCAGCAAGATCCGCGCACGGCTGACGAATTGATGCACGCGTTCGCGCGCCTTCTCCTGGAAGTGCGCGTCGCCGGCGTCGATGGCTTCGTCGATCAGCAGGATGTCCGGGTTCTGGGCGGTCGCAAGCGCGAACGCGAGCCGCGCCTGCATGCCCGCCGAGTAAATCCGCGTCGGCAGCGACAGATAGACGCCGAGTTCGGTGAACTCCTCGATGTCGCGCACCAGGTCCTGAAACTTTTCACCGGGCCAATTATAGAGGTTCGCGATCAGCTTGATGTTCTCGTAGCCGGTGGCATCGCTGTTCAGCGCAATGCTGCCGCCAAGCAGCGTGAATTTACTGCCCTTGACGTCCACCGAGCCGGTCGAGGTCGGGTAGATTCCGGCCACCACCCGCAACAGGGTGGTCTTGCCGGCGCCGTTGTGGCCGATCAGGCAGACACGGTCGCCCTCTGCCAGTTCGAACGAGAGGTTCTTCAGCGCATGAATGACGATCACGCCATTGGTGCGGCTTGCCGAGTCGGAGCCGACCCGGGCATTGCTGAACGACGGCAGGCGGTTCAAGCGGAGCGCATGGCTGTCGTAGATCGGGATGCTGACATTGACGTTGTTCAGACGTACATGGGTCATGGGCAGCGGTTTCTAGAGTTCTAGACGCAGAAGGCGAGTTGACCGCGCATCCGGCGGTAAACGAAATAAGCCAGAGCATAGCCGGCCAC
>JACDAG010000522.1 GCA_013695565.1 Bradyrhizobium sp. | reverse complement strand
GCAGAAACAGCGCCAGCAGCGCCGCGAGGCTGAGCGCGGAGGAGACGATGAGGACGCGGCTGCCCATGATGTCGATCAGCAGGCTGAACAGCAGCGGTGCCGCGGCCTGTGCCATCCGCGCCGGCGCGCCGATGATGCCGAGGCGATAGCCGTAGTTCTGTGGACCGAAGATTGCGAGCGGCAGCGTGCCGCGCGCGATGGTAAGGATGCCGTTCCCGGCGCCGTAGAACAGCGCGAAGACGCTGGCCGCGCCGCCGCCGGCCAGGGCGAGAATCGCCGCGCCAATCGGATTCGTGACACATGCGAGCTTGGTCGAGACCAGCGGATGAAAGCGGCTGAGGAAACTGGCCTCGAAAATGCGTGCCGCCACCTGCGCCGGGCCGATCATGGCGCCGGCGAACACCGCCTGCGCGGTGGTGGCGCCAGCCGCCTCCATGATCCGCGGCAGATGCGCGGCCATCGCACCTGTGACGGTCCAGGCGGCGGCGAACACGAATGCCAGGAGGATCATGGTGCGGTCGAGCGGGATGTGCGGCTTGATTGCGTTCGCCACCGCCGCCTTGGCGCCCTTGACGGCCGGCAGCATCAGCAAATTGATCGGCAGGCCGATCAGGATATGCGCCGCCGCCCAGGCAAAGCAGGTGTTGCGCCAGCCGATGGTCTCCAGCCCCCAGGCCGATAGCGGCCATCCGACCGTCGACGCGAAGCCCGCGATCAGCGTGATGCCGGTGATCGAGCGCCGCGCCGTATCGCCGTAGATGCGCCCGAGTGCGGCGAATGCCGCGTCGTAGAGGCCGCCGGTCATGCCGATGCCGAGCAGGAGCCAGGCCAGCACCATCACCGGAATGGAATAGCTGAACCCCAGCAGCGTCAGTCCCGCGGCAAATACCACATTGGACATCGACAATACGGGCCGGCCGCCGACCAGATCGATCTGCCGGCCGATGCGCGGGCCGAGCAGAGCCGAGAGCACCAGCGCGGCCGAGAAAGCGGCAAAGATCCAGTTGGAGGATACGCCAAGATCGCGCGCGATCGGATCGGCCAGGATCGCGGGCAGATAGTAGCTCGACGCCCAGGCCAGCGTCTGCGTGGTGCCGAGCGCAATGATGATAGGAAGGGGGCGCGTGCTCATCGCTGATGTGCCAACTGATTTCGTGCCGGCGTCATCCGCTCCCGAATCCGCTTTTTTCGTTGCGCTTGCTTGTGGTTCTCGTTGCCGTCATGTCGACCTTACCGGAATCAAGTTGTCTATGATACTAGACAACTTGACAGGTAAGCGCCATGGCTCTTGGCGGCATCAGCCCAGCTTTTTTGGATGACCGTCCTGCGTATAAGCTCATGCCTGAACAGCCGTCCGCCGCGACCAATAGAGCGCGATGGGGCCAAGCAGAATACCTGCCGCCAGCACGGAAAACGCAGCGGTCCAGGCGGAGGCGTTCGACGGGCCGCCCGCGGCATCCAGCGCGATGCCAAGCGCCCAGGCGCCCAAAGCCGACAGGCTGAAGCCGACGGTCGAATGCACGGCCATCGTCGCGCCGCGATAGTTGGGATCCGCGGCCATCGTCATCCCCGACGTCAGCGCGCCGGAATCGGCGGGCACCGTGATGGCGTAGGCCAGCACCAGCGGCAGCAACAACCATGGCGATTTGTCGGCGAAGGCGCCGATCAGCACCGCGACGCAAGCGGAGCTGACCATCACGGCGGTGATGGCGCGATGACGGCCGAACCGGATCGCGCATTCATTGCCCAGAATGCTCGCGGGCATCGCCAGCACGGAGAACAGCACGCTGACGACGACAGGCGTCAGCAGCGAGCCGTCCGAATTCCGCATCGTCACGAAAGTCCAGAACGGCACCAGCCAGGTCCGGATGCCGTAGAGCTCGAAGCAATGCGCGCCATAGCCGAGCACGAAGCCCATCGCGTTGGTGTTGCGGAACACCGGCGCGAAATCCAGCAGGCGGCCTTGCGCGGGCTTCGGCGTGACCGGGCGCAGCAGGAAGCACACGGAAAGCATCACCAGCGGGCCCAGCGCCGTCACCAGGAAGGCGGCGCGCCAGCCCGAGGCTTCCGCGACGAGTTGCGAGACCAGGAATGACAGCCCGACGCCGAACGAAAAGCTCGACGTGTACAGCGTGACCGCGCGTGAGGAATCGCCAGACGCAAGCCGGTCGGTCAGTGCCTTGAGGCCCGGCATATAGGCACCGGCAAAGCCGACGCCCGCAATGGCGTTGAACAACGCCCCGGACCACAGACCGGTGGCAAACAGACCGAACAGCAAGGTGCCGAGGGCACTGACCGCAGATCCCGCGATCAGAATTTTGCGCGCGTCGATCCGGTCGGTCAGTGTCGCCAGCACCGGCACGGTCAGCATGTAGCCGGCGGCGCCCGAGCCCGCGAGCAATCCTGCCTGCGCGCCGCTGAGATGCCATTCCGGAATCAGGAACGCCGCGAGAATGGAGGGCACCACGACGTGGGGGAGCAGGCTGCCCAATTGCCCCACACACATCGCGACGATGACGGATCGACCGTTCAAGGAAATGCGTTTCACCCCGGTTGGTTCAGGACGCGCATCCACATCCTGCTTTGCCTTGTTGCTTGGCATTTGCATCCTCGGCGCAACAGGCGTCAACAGTTGATGGCGCCGGTCCACCGCAGCACTGGCTTGCGTTGGGCGCCGACGAGCGGCTGCAGACGCCGGTCTCCGGCAGCACCAGTTCGACGCGGCTTGCGGCGGCGTGATCGCCGGCGAGTTCGGCGGCAATCGAGCGGACCTGTTCGTAGCCGGTCAGCATCAGGAAGGTCGGCGCACGGCCATAGGATTTGATGCCGGCGAAATAGAAGCTGGGCTCGACCTGCGCCAGTTCGCGCGCGCCGTGCGGCCGCACCGTGCCGCAGCTATGCTCGTTCGGATCGATCAGCGGCGCCAGCATTACCGGGCATTCGATCGCGGGATCGAGCTGGATGCGGAGTTCGCGGACAAAGTTCAGGTCCGGCCGGAAGCCGGTGGCAACGATCAACTCATCGACTTCGATTTGACGGCAGCAACTGCCGGCGCCTGTCGCGACAGAGAGGCGAGGGCCGTCCGCCGTGATCTGCGAAACCCGAAATTCGCTCTCGACCCTGATCCGGCCCGCCGCGACCAAGGCTGCAAAGGCGGCGCCAAGCTCACCGCGCGCGGCCAGCTTGTCGTTGGCGCCGCCACCGAATGCCTTGGCGGGATCGTTGCCGCGCAACAGCCAGACCGGCTGCGTCTTCGGCACTTCGCCTGCAAGCCGCGCGAGATCGGTGAGCGTACCGATCGCCGAATGTCCAGCGCCCAGCACGGCGACGGTCTTGCCGGCGTAGCGCGCGCGATCTTTTCCCAGCACATCCGGCATGCCGTAGGCGATCTTGCCCGCCGCCTGCGTCTCGCCAATGGCGGGGAGGCCGTTGGCGCCGGCGGGATTAGGCGAGTGCCAGGTGCCGGAGGCGTCGATCACGGCCTCAGCCTTCACGACCTTTGGGCCATGGCCGTTCTGGTATCTGATCTCGAACGGCGCGGACTCACGTCCCTTGGTCTTGAGCTTGTCGAAGCCGGAGCGGCTGATGTCGGTGACGCGGCTCGACGTATGGATGTGATCGGCGAGGGCGGTCTTGCTCGCGAGCGGCTCAAGATAGCGCTCAATCAGCTCAGCGCCGGTCGGATATTGCTGCGGGTCCGGAGAATCCCAGCCCGTTGCTGCGAGCAAGCGCTCGGCGGCGCGGTCAATGTTGTATTCCCACGGCGAGAACAGTTGCACGTGGCCCCATTGGCGGACGGAATGGCCGATGCTGCTGCCTCCCTCCAGCACGATCGGCCGGAGACCACGCTCCAGCACGTGCGCGGCGGCGGCAAGGCCGACCGGGCCGGCGCCGATGATTGCGACAGACATCGCCTCGCTCATGCTATTCTCCCATTGTACCAGAAATATCGAAATTAAGATCAGCGCATTCTCATGCGGCTGACTTGGTATCCTTGTCTTCAGTATTCCCGGTGCAGCACTCTGCGACCAGAAACTCTACCAGCCCCCGCATCACGTCGTAATTGGCATGGCACACCAACGTGGTTGCGTCGCGCACCTGATTGATCAGCCCGACCCCCATCAGCGTCTTGATGTGATGGGAGAGGGTGGATGGCGCGATCTTCAGTTTGTCCTGCAGGCGACCGACGGGCATTCCCGCATCGCCGGCCCGAACCAGTGCGCGGTAGATTTTAAGCCGGGTCGGATTGCCCAAGGCTTCGAGATGTGCGGCGGCGTCGTCGAGTTTCATGACAGCAGCATGACATCCGAATTCCGGGATGTCAACTATATTTCTAGAAGTATCGAAATATCGACGGCGACCTGCCTGCAATGGCGCCGATAAAGCCGTTCCGCACACTGCTGTCGGCCTCCGCGAAAGCGGGGGACCCAGTACGCTGCGGCCTATCCACGTCATTGCGAGCGAAGCGAAGCAATCCATTCTTTCTTTTCACGGCGAGATGGATTGCTTTGCTTCGCTCGCAATGACGGTTGATAGACATGTGCCCTCGATCTCGCGGCGCTGATCGCCCGAGCTTTGCTGGAAACTTCCCGCCCTCCAGTTCAGAGGGGCGCAGGGAATGCCGGATGCGCGCTGCACCCGCGATCTCATGTGCAATGTGCACAAAAGTGCGCACATGAGCATACAGGGCAGCGGAGAACATCCGACATTCCCTGCGCAATGGCTTTACGGCTTATACGTGATCTCCCCGGAGAACGGCTCTTTTGCCTCCGTTGCGCCCTGGGAAGTCGAATGCCTCCCAGGTGCATGGACGCCAGCAACGCGACGTCAGGACCACACGCCTTTACCGTACGCGTCATGCGCTTTCGTCTTGCGCACTCCGCGTCCACCGCGACCCGTCCCTCGTTCGTGACGATGGCCAACGCCCCTCTGAGCGGGACGGGATGGACGAAGATATGCCCTGACTCGACCTTCGGATAAAGCGAAATATTTTTTGTTTTGGGGCTTGACACGATTTCTAAAAAACAGAAGTGACTTGCCCCGGACGCCAGACGATCGCCAGGTGCCATCGGCCAGGCTTTCACGGAAGCCGCGGGACTTGACAGATATCCATATATCCATAAGTCTCGATATATGGAATCAGAGCAGGCGATCCTCGCCCTCGCGGCATTGGCCCAGCCGACCCGGCTCGAAGTGTTTCGCCTGCTGGTGAAGCGCGAGCCGGACGGACTGGCGGCCGGTGATATCGCCAAGTCGCTGGCGGTGCCGCAAAACACCATGTCGTCGCATCTGGCGATCCTGTCGCGCGCCGGATTGGTGACGGCCCAGCGCTTCAGCCGATCGATTGTCTATCGCGCCGATCTCGACGCCTTTCGGGCGGTCATGCTGTTCATGGTTCGGGATTGTTGCGACGGCCGGCAGGAAATCTGCGCACCGCTGATCGAAGACCTCACGCCATGTTGTCCGCCTGCCAGGAAAAAGCGCGCTCATGCAAGACTTTGATCTCCCGCGCCGCCTGACCGCGGAAGCCCTCGGCACCGCGATCCTGGTCGCCACAGTGGTCGGCTCCGGCATCATGGCGGAAACGCTGACCAAAGACGTTGCGCTGGCGCTGCTCGGCAACACGCTGCCGACCGGCGCGATCCTGGTCGTGCTGATCACCATTCTCGGGCCGATATCGGGCGCGCATTTCAATCCGGCGGTTTCGCTGGTATTCGCGCTCAAGCGCGAGCTGTCGCCGCGCGAGGCAGTGTCGTATGCGGCGGCTCAAATCGCCGGCGGTATCGCCGGGACAATTTTGGCGCATGCGATGTTCGCGCTACCGCTGATGGATGCATCGCTGAAAGTGCGAACCGGCGGGGCGCAATGGCTGGCCGAGGCCGTGGCCGCGTTCGGCCTGGTCGCGACCATCCTCGCCGGCATCCGGTTCAATCGCCCGGCGATCCCCTGGCTGGTTGGCCTCTACATCACGGCGGCCTATTGGTTCACATCGTCGACGTCGTTTGCCAATCCGGCCGTCGCCATCGCAAGGTCGCTGACCAATACGTTTTCCGGGATTCGCCCCGTTGATCTTCCCGGCTTCATCGCCGCCGAACTGTGCGGCGCCGTCGCCGCGATGCTGCTGATGGGCTGGCTGCTGCGCGAGGCAGGCGAGGCTGATGCAACGACCAGGGAGGCTCGCTCATGAGCGTGACGATCTATCACAACCCGTCCTGCGGCACCTCGCGCAATACGCTGGCGATGATCCGCCAGAGCGGCGAAGCGCCCGAGGTGATCGAATACCTGAAAACCCCGCCGAGCCGCGCCCGGCTGGTCGAATTGATCGCGGCGCTGGGTATTTCCGCGCGCGAACTGCTCCGTGAAAAAGGCACGCCCTATGCGGAGCTCGGCCTTGCCGATCGGAAATGGAGCGACGATGAGCTGATCGACTTCATGCTGGCCCATCCGATCCTGATCAACCGGCCGATCGTGGTGACGCCGAAGGGAGTCGGGCTGTGCCGGCCGTCGGAATTGGTGCTCGCTCTGCTCGATCGGCCCGTTGAAGCTTTTGTGAAAGAGGACGGCGAGGTCGTCGCCCTTCCGAAAACGTAAAGCTCCGCGGCTTCCGTCCGGCACGATTGCACGGCATAATAGCGGCATGGAACTCACGCCCCGCCTGCGCCTTATGAACTGGCTCGCCAACCAGAGCCTGACAGGCCTGCCCGAAAATGATCTGCTCCGTGGCTTCTGCGAGCGCTGCCGCGCCCACGGCCTGGATATCTCGCGCGCACTCGTCTTCATTGACACGCTGCACCCGGTGTTTGAGGGGCGTGGATTTCGCTGGAACGAATCCCAGACCAACGAGAGCGACAGTTTCGAGTACGGCTCGAGCAGCGAAGGGGCGGCGGCGGAAAACTGGCGGCGGTCGACCTTCCACCATTTGCTTGAAACCGGCGGCGACGAACTCTTGATCGATCTGTCCGATTGCGCGGGACTCGATTTTACTATGATCGAGGATCTGACCGCCAAGGGCCACAAGCATTTCCTCACCTTCGTGCATCGTTTTGGCGAAGCCGGCACCATGGGCCAGATGGACTGCTTCTATTCGACCTGGGTGACCCGGCGCGACGAGGGCTTTGGCGAGCAGGGGCTCGCCGCGCTGCGCGACCTCGTGCCGGTGCTGGGGCTAGCGATCAAATCCGCGGCGCAGGCCGAAGTGGCGCGCACGCTGGGGCGGGTCTATCTCGGCCGCGACGCTTCCGAGCAGGTGCTGCGCGGCCGCATCGCCCGCGGCGTTACCGAGCGCATCAACGCGGTATTGTGGTTTTCGGATTTACGCGGCTCGACCGCGATCAGCGAAAGCATCGAGCCCGGCCAGATCATCCCGTTCCTGAACGATTATGCGCAGGCGTCGATCGACGCCATTCACGACGCCGGTGGCGAGGTGCTGAAACTGATCGGCGACGGCGTGCTGGCGATGTTCACGCATGACAACATGGCGGTTGCAAAACGTGCCGCGCTGCGCGCCGAGCATCGTTTCCGGCACAACATGGCCACGGTCAGCGCCCGCCGCGCCGCCGAGGGCGTGGCGGTGACATCAGCCCATGTCGGCCTGCATGTCGGCGAAGTCTTCTACGGCAATATCGGCAGCGAGGACCGGCTCGATTTCACGGTCGTGGGACCGGCTGTCAACGAGGTCAGCCGCATCGCCTCGATGTGCCGTTCGGTCGACCGGGAATTGCTGACGTCGCAGGCGTTCCGCAGCGGGCTCGATGCGGCCGGCCGAAACTATCTGGTATCCACCGGCCGCTACGCGCTGCGCGGCATCGGCCGCGCGCAGGATCTCTACACGCTCGATCCCGACGTCGCGTCGGATGAGGTGGTGGCAGGGAAGTACGAACGGTATCTCGCGAGCTAGGCCGCCGTCTTGTAGCCCGGATGAAGCGCAGCGAAATCCGGGAGCCCCGATCGCCGCAACCGAAGAGTCCCGGATTGCGCTTCGCTCGATCCGGGCTACGGACGACCGGCTTTCGTGCGCAGCGTGTAAAGCCCGACCGCCACCAGCGAAAACACCGTCAGCACCACGCCGAGCGCAAACAGCGCCTCCTGCGAGATCGTCGCGGCCAGCCAGACGCCGATCGCCGCCGTCATCATCTGCCAGAAGCCGACCAGCGCCGACGCCGCGCCCGCCTTCTCGCCGAACGGAGAGAGCGCCTGCGCGGTGCCCAAGGGATTGACGATGCCCATGCCGAGCAGGAACACGCTCATCGCGGCCAGAAACGGCAGAAAATTTGGGCTGTACAGCGACACCAGCAGCATCGCGACGCTGCCGATGGCGGCGGCGAACAATCCGCCGCGGATCGAGCGGTCGAGCCCGTAGCGCGGCGCCAGTTTTGTCGCCAGCATGCCGGAGGCGAACACGATCATCACGGTGCCGGCGAAGAACAGGCCCAGCTGGATCGGTGTGAAATGCATCGCCTCGATCAGGATGCGGGGCGCCGCGGAGAACATCGAGAACAGCCCGCCCATGATCAGGCTCACGGTCGCAGCCGGCACCACGAAACGGCGGTCGGCGATCAGGCCGAGATAGTTTTGCGCAATCGCCAGCGGATCGAGCGGCGTCCGCGTCGCGTGGTGGGTTTCGCCCAGCACGCTGCCATAAGCGACCGCGCCGAGTACCGCAAAGGCGGCGACGAGGGCGAATTCAGAGCGCCAGCCGAAATAATGATCGAGCGCGCCGCCGAGCAGCGGCGAGAAGCCGGGGGCTGCCGCCATCGCGATCATGATCAGCGCCATCGCACGCGCCAGCGCCGCGCCGGAGAACAGGTCACGTGCAATGGCGCGCGACAGCACGGAGGTGGCGCAGGCGCCGGCGGCCTGGACCACGCGGCCGGTCAAGAGGTTGGGCAGGTCGGTGGCGAGGCCGCACCAGACACTGCCGGCAAAGAACACCGCAAACCCGATCAGTACCGGCCAGCGGCGGCCGTAGCGGTCCGAAATCGGCCCGACCACGAGTTGCCCGACCGCAAACACCGCAAGGAAGATCGTGGCCGAGGTGACCGCAGCACTGCTGACCTGCAGCGAGGCCGCCATCTGTGGCAGCGATGGCAGCAGGATATTGGTTGCCAGCGTCCCGGTGGCGGCCAGCGCTGCCAGTACGGCGATTTGCAGGACGGTAGAGGAGGCCTCCGGACGGGGGCTCGCGTCGATCGCTACGGTCTGGTTGGCCATGGGGGTTCCCGCTCTCGTTTAAAATGATGAGTATCATATAAAACGGGATCGGGAAGCCAAAAGGGGTGTTGGCGAGAGACTTTGGAAGAAAATATCCACCAAAGCCGTCATTGCGAGCGAAGCGAAGCAATCCATAGGGCCGAACAAAGAAAGAATGGATTGCTTCGCTTCGCTCGCAATGACGTGGAAAGACCTCAACAAGCCGGCAGTGCCTCGGGCCCATCAGGGACCATGTCGGGCTGCCGCGTCAACGAGACCGCCGGCGACATCACGATCACCAGCGCTTGCGCAGCGAAGATCGCGGCCGCGAGATAGAGGCAGGCTTCGGCGCTGTAGAGGCCACCGACGACGGCGCCGAGGGCGGAACCGGCGGGGCGCGCGCCATAGCTCATGATGTTGATGGCGGAGACGCGTCCCAGCAGCGACGGTGGCGTCACCGATTGACGCAATGTCGTGGTCGAGATCACCCACAGGATCGGGCCGACGCCGAGCAGGAAGAAGCTGAGGCCTGCGAGCCAGGGTGAGGCAATGAAGGTGGTCAGCACCATGACCATGGCGGCGGCGAAACCGGTTACCGGGCCTAACGCGATGACGGTACCGAAGGGCAGCCGGCGCATCACCCGCGTCGCCGCGAGCGCACCGATCACC
>JACDAG010000518.1 GCA_013695565.1 Bradyrhizobium sp. | reverse complement strand
CGACGAGGTCGACCTCGTCGCGCTACGATTTTCGACGGTCGTCAATATCTGCACTTACAGTTTTGCCGGTGGTCATAATGATTGCCGACCTGACTTAAAGCTTTGCTAACGATTGCGATTTGCCTATTCAGGCGTTTTGCGTCATCCGCCTAGCACGTCGCCCCAACCGTCAAACACAAAGCCGCGCCACTTGACCGAACCGTCCATCTCCACAATCGCATTCTCTCGATAGTCGGCCGCATCGTCACCGGTCCATGTTTCGATTTTGTCGGTGCGCCGATCGTGCAGGATCGCTGGCTCAGAAGGGTTGAAGATCGCCATCGGTTTCAGTTCATGCATCGAACCGTTCTTTTCGCGCTGGCGAAGTATGCTGAGGCGACCCCTTACGGCGCCGGCGCGACGCTTGAGCGCGGCGGCAATTGAAATGGCGGAGCGGCCGGATGCCCGCAGTTCGAGCAGCCTGCGATCCTCTTCCGCGGTCCAAGGCCTCTTCCTATTTTCCACACTAACCTTCGTACCTAATTTCAATGTTGAAACCCGTAGCCCTCATATTCAACAGCGCAATTCTATCGCCCGGAGTCATTGAGGCCGGCGGGGTAATGATAAAGCGTCGTTCCCGGTTTTTCATGATTGCAATCCGCAGTGCTGGTAAGCCGCTGAATTCGCGCCTCATTATCAGAGAATTGGGTGAGCGTTGTTCGACGTGCAGCTCTAATACCCAGTTAGATGATCCGTTCAAACCAGCCTCCGTACACCTAGTCCGCCGTCGGTAATCTCCGCATTGTGAATTGAATTTGACCGTCTGGTAGCTGCCGCCATCGCTCGACGATCGTCATGTAGCCGCCGGCCGGATACTCCCGAAGGATTTCGCGCGCTTTAGCACGCGCATCTTCGACCGGCAGCGTGAAGGTTTTGCGGAGAAAGCCGTCGGGGTCGAGGCGACGGAGATCCTGCAGCTCTCGCGATCGAGTGGCAATGTCCCGCGGTTTCATGGATCACACCAGGCGCATTGGCAGCGGCAGCTGCACGTCGCGGTACCGGCCCTCATAGCGATCAATAAAATCTTGCAGGGGCAGCGGAATGTCGCGCATCTGCAGATCGCAGCGGCGGCGCAATTCGTGCGCGATATCCTCCGAGACATCTTCCGACCACCGCTCGACGGTGTTGAAGGCGACAACCCGGATCGGGTTGCTATATTCGCCGGCGAGAAGGTTTTGAATTACTTTCTCGAGGTCGGCCGTCTCGCAATCGGTCTCGCGCCAAGCGCTGCCGTTTCGACCGAAATCATCAGCCACCAAATAGACCGTTAAATCGTTGCCATTCGGCACGATGGACGGCGTCCAACTGGACTTACGCATAACGCTACTCCCGCAACGAACCGGGGGACTCAAGCGGCTTTCGTGCGATTTGTTCCAGGCAAGAAAAAAGCCCCGGATTTCTCCGGAGCCGGGCCATAGAGGTACATCCGCTCTTCTGGCCGCCGCTACAACCGCCATACTCCCATTTAGTTCCTGGTCGGTGCGCTTGACGTGGTGACGCCGGGAAAGCCGGTTGCGGCCGCCGGCTAGCGGGACACCGCCGGCTAGCGGGACTGTCGGCTAGCGGGACTTGCCGATCCGCTCGCGCGCCCGTAGGCTGCGCGCCTCTACAATCTAAGGGAGAGGCGCGCGACGTGGCGACAGGAACAGTAAAGTGGTTCAACTCGACCAAGGGTTTCGGTTTCATCCAGCCCGACGGCGGCGGCAATGACGTCTTTGTGCATATTTCAGCTGTTGAGAAGGCTGGCCTTAGCAATCTGAACGAAGGCACCAAGGTGAGTTACGAAGTGAAGGAAAACCGCGGAAAAATGTCGGCGGAAAATCTTAGGGTAGGGTAGACCGACGAGGCCCTCCTAGCTTACGCTGCCGGCGGCCCTTACGCGGGCCAGAGCAATGATCCTATCCCTTGGCCCCGCCCTTACCGGCGGGGCTTTTTCTGTGACCGCCTTTCAGCGAGGAACGAAGATCATTCCCCCAGATTATCGCACCGGTGGCGGGCAAAGGGTGTGCGGTATTACAGCGATCTTAGGAGCTGGGCCCGCGCATCCAGCCGGAGGAGAGAAATATGAAAATCGCTGTGTTACTTTTGGTACTTTTCGCCGCGACAAGTTCTCACGTCTTTGCCCAGAATTCAGCAGGCAGCTCGGCCGGTTCGAGCGGAGCCGGCGCCGCGGCCGGCTCCACGCTGTCGAACGGAACCACGGTCAGCGGCACGGGAGGATCCCCCGGCCCAAACACCTCGAACGCGCTAAACCGCGGGACGACAGGCAACAACATGGGCGCGCCGCAAACTGGCGCCGGCACCACCGCACCGGCATCGCACGGTAATGCCGTCGACACTCCAGCCGCCAATGCCGCCACGCAAAGCCTCGGAAATACCGATACCGGCATTTTGAAGAAATAGGCGCAGAGGGGAAAAGATCGTGCCAGCGCCGCCGCCTCACATTCCGCAAGCCAACGAGCGAGATGTCTTGCAGAAGCTGGGTCTAACCCGCTCTCTTCCACCAGAAAAGCTGTATCCAGCGGGCAAGGTTCTCATCGCCCGGATGGTGGCGAGGGATGGATTACAAAGCAGCCCGACGGCCGAACTTATTGCAGAACCGCGGCGGGCGATGAGGCGTTGAAGACAATTATTCCGGTAAATGAGACCCCCTGCGGAAAGCGCCGAGCTCCGGATCGAACACGCGACAGATGCGATCCGGAGCATGTCGCAGGATCTCGCCGACGAGGTCGCGCCGCGGTCAAGTTGGATCCGTCGGCTCAGTGCGTTGACGCGCGAAGCGCCCTTTCAATCGCTGGCGATTGCATTTCTCGTCGGCGTGATAGTCGCAAGTCGATAAGCATTTACCGCATAGCGCTCGCGTCGTTGCGCATCCAAGCTCGCAGCCAATCTTAGGCAAATCGTCCTACGAATAGCTTGAAGTAGCCCTCACGCCCTTTCGGCCGGGGGTGTTGATAAGTCCGCGGGACGGTGCCGCTGTGGTTCAGACGGCGAAAGCGCATGTTAGAGATACGAAACAATCTCAGCGGTAAATGCACATGTCGACGTTGGTTGCTGCCAAGCTCGATCGTCGCGTCAAAATTCTGAGCGGCTTGCTCGAAGGCCAAGAGGCCCTGAACGCATTAGCGAGTTGCGTGCCTTTGACGTTTCTCATTTTCCTAACGTCGGGCGCCGGCGCGGTGTGGCGTTCCAACAAGCTGCCGCCTCGAGCCAATGATGCAAGGGCATACGTCCGGAGAGAGGAGGTAGGTATCGATTACGAGTTGATGAGCGACATGCTCGACACACCGCTCTTCAAGGGTGAAGGCGAAACGTTCGAGCCGATCCATAAGACGGTCGCCGAATTTCTAGCGGGAAAGGCATTGGCAGACGCCGTCATCGGGACGCCTTCAAAGCCTGCATTTCCCTTCGCCCGCGCACTTGCGTTAGTCACCGGCGCCGACGGCCGCCCGCCGACGGAACTTCGAGGGTTGTTCGCTTGGTTCGCGGCACACTTGGCGGTAGCGGCTGAAGCAGGGATAGCAATCCAGTTGATAGAAGCTGACCCGCTCACGATCCTGAGCTACGGCGATGCTGCCGTCTTCGAGACGCCGGCGCGACGTGCAATTCTTCACAGCTTAGGAAAGGACGATCCCTACTTTCGCGCCTCGGAAGTTGGCGTCACAGCAGTCGGAGGTCTTGCCGGCGAAGATCTGGCTGAAGACTTTGCGGCCTTGCTGGCAGACAAAGCGGATGGAACGCATCGACTGATGACTGTTTTCGAAGCGCTAACCTCCGGGCGACCCATCCCATCATTGAGACCAAAACTTCGTGCGCATGCGCTGGATGTCTCGCGTCCAGAATGGCAACGTCGCCGGGCAATCAACGCCTATCTCAATGGCATTGATGATGCTCGCGGCCGATCTGCCTGACCACCTGAAGCAAACTACGGATATCGTCGTTTTCGACGTCTCCGATCAATCCGCTGTGAAACAGAAGAGGGC
>JACDAG010000510.1 GCA_013695565.1 Bradyrhizobium sp. | reverse complement strand
GAGCAAAGCGAAGCAATCCAGAGTTCCGCCCACGACTCTGGATTGCTTCGCTCCGCTCGCAATGACGGTCGTTACGACGCCGCCATCTTGCGCGGCTGCTCCGTGCCCACCATCGCAAAGCCCTCATAGCCTTTCGCCGCAACCTCGTTGCAGATCTGGCGATACGGCCCGACGCCGCCGATATAGGGCATGAAGATCCGCGGCTTGCCGGGGACGTTGGCGCCCATGTACCAGGAATTGGCTGTCGGATAGAGCGTGGCGTAGGCGACCTCGTTGACATGCGCGACCCAATTGTCCTCGGCGTCCTTCTTGGCTTCCATGGCCTCAAAGCCGCGGCCGCGCATATAGCTGACGCAATCGGTGATCCAGTCGACATGCTGCTCGATCGAGACGATCATGTTGCTCAGCACCGACGGGCTGCCGGGGCCGGTGATGACAAAGAGATTGGGAAAGCCCGCGCTCATCAGGCCGAGATATGTGCGCGGACCCTCGGCCCATTTCTGGTTCAGCGCCTGGCCGTTGCGGCCGCGAATGTCGATCCTGGCGACCGATCCGGTCATGGCGTCGAAGCCGGTGGCGAGCACCAGCGCGTCGACTTCGTATTCCCGCCCACCGGTGCGCACCGCGTTGGCCGTGATCTCCTCGATCGGATTGGACTTGATGTCGACCAGTGTCACGTTCGGGCGGTTGAACGCCGAAAAATATTCGGTGTCGAAGCAGATGCGCTTGGTGCCGATCGGATGAGAGGTGGGCTGCAGCAGTCTTGCCGTCTCCGGATCCTCGACGATCTCGGCGATCTTCTCGCGGACGAAATCGGCGGCGGTGTCGTTGGCGGTCTTGTCGAGCCCGAGATTGTTATAGACCGACATGAAGGTGAGCCCGCCGCGATTCCAGCGCGCCTCGTATTTCGAGCGGCGTTCATTGTCGCCGTCGTCGAGCGCGCCGCGATCGGGCATTTCCGTGTAGATGCCGTTGCGCGATTCCACGCGTGCGAAGTGCCTGACCTCTGGATATTTCGCACGGAACGACTGCCGCTCCTCCTCGGACAGAACCGCGTTGCGGGCGGGAATCGAGAAGTTGGCGGTGCGCTGAAATACCGTGAGATGGCTCGCCTGTTCGGCAATGACAGGCACCGACTGGATGCCCGACGATCCCGTTCCGATCACACCGACGCGCTGGCCGGTGAAATCGACCGCTTCATGCGGCCAGTGGCCGGTGTGATAGACCTTGCCTTCGAAACTATCGAGCCCCTTGATCTCGGGCATCCGCGCGTTCGACAGGCAACCGGTGGCGAGCACGACGAATTTTGCGATCACGGTCTTGCCGTCGGACAGCGCCACCGACCAGAGGTTGGTGCTCTCGTTGAAGTCAGTGCGTTCGACAGTCGTGTTGAACTGGATGTCCGGGCGGAGGTTAAATCGGTCGGCGACGTGGTTGGCGTATTTCAGAATCTCGGGCTGCGGCGCGTAGCGCTCGCTCCAGTCCCATTCCTGCTGCAGCTCGTCCGAGAACGAATAAGAATATTGCATGCTCTCGACGTCGCAGCGCGCGCCGGGATAGCGGTTCCAGTACCAGGTGCCGCCGACGCCGTCGCCCTGCTCATAGACCCGCGCCGAAAACCCCTGCCCGCGCAATTTATGCAGCATGTACATGCCGGCAAAACCTGCGCCGACCACGACGACGTCGTAGGCCTCGGAAGCTTTCCCGGAAACGGATGGCGATGCGGACATGAAGGCGGGCTCCCTTGAATTATTGTCGCTTTGCCGAACAGCATTCTCCGCTGGGTACGAAAGCGCAAGAGACAAATCGGCCGCGCCGGGTTGCACATTTTGCGGCACGGAATGCGTAGAATTACGTGTCCGGAAAGCCGCTTGGCATCCCAGCCCCTGATGGGCTAGCGTCGGATCAACACCGCACATAAAAACCAAGAGCAAGCGGCGCCAAAAGCCGCCACAGGGAACGGATACGGCCATGAAATCCCCGATCTGCGACATGCTGGGAATTGAGTTTCCGCTGCTGGCCTTCAGCCATTGCCGCGACGTGGTGGCGGCCGTGAGCCGCGCCGGCGGTTTCGGCGTGCTGGGTGCCACCGCGCATTCGCCCGAATCCATCGAGCAGGAACTGAAGTGGATCGACGATCACAGCGATGGCAAGCCCTACGGGCTCGACGTGCTGATTCCCGAAAACATTTCGACCGCGGGCGAGAAGGACGTCACCTGGAAAAGCCTGGAAGCGCGGATCTCGCCGGCGCACCGCGACTTCACCCGCTCGCTGCTCAAGAAATACGGCATCGAGCTGACGACCACCAATGTCGCCGACAACCAGCCGCAGCCGTTCGATGCGCAGCGCGCGCTCGAAGTGCTTGAGGTATCGTTCCGTCATCCGATCAAGCTGATTGCGAACGCGCTCGGTGTGCCGCCGAAGGCGATGATCGAGATGGGCAGGAAGCACGGCGTGCCCGTTGCTGCGCTCATTGGTTCCAAGGAACACGCGCTCCGGCAGGTTGCCGCCGGCGTCGACATCCTGGTCGCGCAGGGGACGGAAGCCGGCGGCCATTGCGGCGAAGTCTCCACCATGGTGCTGGTGCCCGAGGTGATCAAGGCGGTCAAGCCGATCGGCAACGTGCCGGTGCTGGCCGCGGGTGGCATCATGACCGGACACCAGATGGCGGCCTGTATGGCGATGGGCGCCGCCGGCGTCTGGACCGGCTCGGTGTGGCTCGCCACCGTGGAATCCGAGACCACCGAAATTTTCCGCGAGAAGATGATTGCGGCGTCCTCGCGCGACGCGATCCGCTCCAAGGGCCGCACCGGCAAGCCCGCGCGCCAATTGCGCTCGGTGTGGACCGATGCCTGGGACCGCGGACCGGACAGCCCCGGCGCACTGCCGATGCCGCTGCAGAGCATCATCAGCCGCGACGCTTTCAATTCAATCGATCGCGCCGCGGCATCCGGCAATGCGCAGGCGCGCGACCTCGTCA
>JACDAG010000479.1 GCA_013695565.1 Bradyrhizobium sp. | reverse complement strand
TGTCGGTGCGTACCAACGCGAGCCCCTCGGCGATCCGCGCCATCACGGCGCCGGAGCCCGCGGCGCGGGGAATGCGCGAGCGGATGGTCAGAACCGCCCATAGCGCGGTGCAATACATCAGCACGCTCAGAATGAAAGCGCCCTGAATACCGGTCGCGGCGAGCAGGAATCCGCCGACGGCGGGGCCGACCATGCGGCTTGCATTGCTGGCGCCGACGTCGAGCGACATCGCGGTGCCCATCTGTTCGCGGCCCACGACCTCACCGATCATCACGCGGCGCACCGGGTTGTCGGTGCACCAGCCGCAGCCATTGATGAAACTGGCGAGCGCGAGATGCCAGATCTCGAGCTGTCCTGTCCGGTCCAGCACGGCGAGGATCGCCGAGGTGACGATCATCATCAGCACGACGATGAGGAGCACCCGGCCGCGATCGAACCGCTCGGCGAGCGCGCCCAGAAACACCCCGAAGAGACCCATCGGAAGCAGCCGGAGCATGGTCATCATCGAGACCAGAAACGCCGAATCCGTGCGCTGGTAGACGACAATCCCGACCGCGACGGTTTCCACCCAGCGCACGGTGGAGGCGATCAGGCCGACATACCACAAGCGCCAGAAATCCGGCGCACTGGCCTTGATCATCCGCCGGAACGGCGAGTTGCTCACGCGATCGTTTCCCCGCGGGGGACTGCTTACCCCCTTATGTCTGGACTATTGGGTATGGATGCTGAAAGCCAGCCCGGTTCGCTTCTGGTCGCAATGCGGAAACGCATCGCGTCATCACGGATGCTGACGGCAACAGCGGCGCGTGACTGGGGTCACAGTACTGCCAAGAGAGTAGAGCCCGTGTGCCGACATCAGCGATTGAATGGTCGACGCTGGCTTGGATAACTCATGAGCGACACCTCCGTCCCGGTCGTCATTGCCTGCGACAAACGCGAAGCGTTTGCGCACGGGAGCGAAAGCGACGAAGCAATCCATTCTTCCTCTTGTGCCAGCGGCGCGATGGATTGCTTCGCGGAGCCTGTCATCGGGCGCGCATTCGCGCGACCCGGTGGCTCGCAATGACGGCGGCGGGAGGCTACGCCGTAATCGCCTTCGCCGAATCCACCTGGTTGCGCAGCAGGAATTTTTGAATTTTTCCCGTGGACGTCTTCGGAATGACGCCGAACACCACGGCCTTCGGCGTCTTGAAGCCGGACATGTGGCCGCGGCAGAACGCGATGATGTCGGCCTCGGTCGCTTTCGCGCCGTCCTTCAGTTCGACGAAGGCACAGGGCACTTCGCCCCATTTCGGATCGGGTTTTGCGACGACGGCCGCGAACAGCACCGCGGGGTGCTTGTAAAGGATGTCCTCGACCTCGACGGAGGAGATGTTTTCGCCGCCGGAAATGATGATGTCCTTGGAGCGGTCCTTGATGATGACGTAGCCGCTCTCGTCGAGCACGCCGAGATCGCCAGTATGAAACCAGCCGCCGGCAAAGGCTTCCTGCGTGGCCTTCTCGTTCTTCAGATATCCCTTCATCACGATATTGCCGCGGAACATCACCTCGCCGATGGTCTCGCCGTCGCGCGGCACTTCGCGCATGGTTTCGGGATCGATCACGGTGACGCCTTCCTGCAGCGGGTAGGGCACACCCTGCCGGCGTTTTAGTTGGGCGCGTTGATCGGCCGGCAGCGCGTCCCAGCCCGGCTGTTCGGCACAGACGGAGGCGGGGCCATAGACTTCGGTGAGGCCGTAGACATGCGTCAGCTTGATTCCAATATTTTCGGCGCCTTCGAGCACGGCGACGGGCGGCGCCGCGCCCGCGATCAGTCCGACCACGTGTCGGGCCTTGGCGCCATCAGGCGCATCAGGTGCATTGATCAGCGTGTTGTAGACGATCGGCGCGCCGCACATGTGGGTGACGCCGTGTTTCGGGATCAATTCAAAGATCTTCGACGGATCGACCTTGCGCAGGCAGACATTGATGCCGGCGGTGGCCGCCAGCGTCCACGGAAAGCACCAGCCGTTGCAGTGGAACATCGGCAGCGTCCAGAGATAGACCGGATGCTGGCCGAGATTGCCGGCGAGGATATTGCTGATCGCATTGAGGTAGGCGCCGCGGTGATGGGTGACGACGCCCTTCGGGTTGCCTGTCGTGCCGGACGTGTAGCTCAGCGCGATCGCGTCCCATTCGTCGCCGGGCAGACGGGCCACGAAGCCGGCATCGCCCTGCGCG
>JACDAG010000474.1 GCA_013695565.1 Bradyrhizobium sp. | reverse complement strand
GAGGAGACGATCATCTCGCGGATCGTCTTCGAGGGCAGCGAGAAGCCGCCCATCGTGATCATCGATTCCATGCGCGACATGGCCTCGCGCGGGCTGTTGGCGTGCAGCGTGCCCATCGAGCCGTCATGGCCGGTGTTCATCGCCTGCAGCAGGTCGAACGCTTCGGGTCCGCGGACTTCGCCGACGATGATGCGTTCAGGCCGCATACGCAGGCAGTTGCGGACCAGTTCGCGCATCGTGACCTGGCCTTCGCCTTCGATGTTGGGCGGACGGGTTTCCAGCCGCACCACATGCAGTTGCTGCACATGAAGTACGGCGGCGTATTCGCAGGTGATGATGCGCTAGTCATTTTAGATGAACTGGGTCAGGCAGTTCAGCAGCGTGGTCTTGCCGGAGCCGGTGCCGCCGGAGATCAGCACGTTGCAGCGGACGCGGCCGATGATCTGGAGGATTTCCGCGCCTTCCGGCGAGATCGCGCCGAATTTGACCAGCTGCTCGAGCGTCAGCTTGTCCTTCTTGAATTTGCGGATGGTGAGACAGGGCCCGTCGATCGCCAGCGGCGGCACGATGGCGTTGACGCGGGAGCCGTC
The DNA here is from genome assembly GCA_013695565.1 of Bradyrhizobium sp. Classification (GTDB taxonomy): domain Bacteria; phylum Pseudomonadota; class Alphaproteobacteria; order Rhizobiales; family Xanthobacteraceae; genus Bradyrhizobium. The sequence goes on along the minus strand of JACDAG010000474.1, from coordinate 3,999 downwards.
GGCGAGACGCGCGTCGCAGATCGGCGATGATTCGTCGACGCGCCGGCCGACCTGGCTGACGATGCGCTGGCAGATATTGAGCAGCTGCTGATTGTCGCGGAACCGGATCCCGGTCTTCTGGATCTTGCCGGCGACTTCGATGAACACCGTGCCGGCGCCGTTGACCATGATGTCGGCGATGTCGTCGCGCGACAGCAGCGGTTCCAGCGGGCCGTAACCGAGCACGTCGTTGCAGATATCGTCGAGCAGCTCTTCCTGCTCGGCAATCGACATCACGATGTTCTTGATCGCGATGATCTCGTTGACGATGTCGCGGATTTCCTCGCGCGCCGATTCGCCGTCGAGTTTGGCGAGCTGGGCAAGGTCGATCGCTTCGATCAGGGCGCCGAAGATCGTGGCCTTGACCTGGTAATAATTGTCGGAGCGCCGCGCTTCCATGGCAGGCGCGGGCGGCGGCGGTTTCGATGGGACTATCGGCGGCGAAGAATGGACCGGGGCGGCTACTTCGCGCGCAACCGCCGTCGCGACGGAGGGCTCCGGCGCGTTATTGGCGGGCTTCGGCGCCCGTGTGTCGTCTCCGCTACGCTTACCAAACACGATCGTACTCCACGCGGGCGGCTTAGTTCTTGGCCCGCAACTTATCGATCAGGGGTGACAGGAAACTCCCCTTCGGCTTCTTGGTCTCGCCGCGGCCTGTCAACCGCTGCGCAATCTGCAGGAACATCTCGGTGGTCCGATGATTGGCGGAGATTTCCGCGATCATCTGACCATTATTGGCGGCCGAGCCGAACATCTGTGGCTCGAACGGGATCGATGCGATCGGCTGGCTCTCGATCGCCTTGGCGAATTCGCTGGCGGGAATCTCCGGGCGCTTCGGAATGCCGACCTGGTTGAGGCAATAGAGCGGCGCGCGATCGTTCGGCCGCGATGCCTTCAACAGATCGAAGAGGTTCTTGGTGTTGCGCAGATTGGCGAGATCGGGGGCTGCGACGATCAGGATATCGTCGGCCGCGATCAGCGCCCGCTTGGTCCATCCCGACCATTGGTGGGGAACGTCGAGCACGATGCAGGGCATCGTGGTGCGAAGCGTATCGAAGATCGAATCGAAGGCGTCCGCGCCGAAATCATAGACCCGGTCCAGCGTCGCAGGCGCCGCGAGCAGGCTGAGATGGTCGGTGCATTTCGACAACAGGCGGTCCATGAACGCGGTATCGACCCGGTCCGGCGAGAACACCGCATCGGCAATGCCCTGCGGCGGGTCCTGGTTGTAGTCGAGGCCGGCGGTGCCGAAGGCGAGGTCGAGATCGGCGACCACGGAATCCAGCGCCAGATCGCGGGCGATCGCCCAGGCGACGTTATGCGCGACGGTGGATGAACCGACGCCGCCCTTGGCGCCGACCACGGCAATGATGCGGCCGACAGCCTTGGCTTCCGGCGCCGAAAACAGGTTGCAAACCGAGCGGACGACGTCGATGGCGGTAACCGGGGCGATGACATAGTCGCTGACGCCGCGGCGTACCAGCTCGCGGTAGAGCGTAACATCGTTGATCTTGCCGATCACGATGACGCGGGTTCCGGCGTCGCACACGGTGGCCAGCTGATCGAGGCCGAGCAGGATATCGTTGCGGCCTTCGGTTTCAAGGATGATCACGTTCGGCGTCGGCGCGGAGCGATAGGCTTCGATGGCCGCGGCCATGCCGCCCATCTGGATCTTCAAATGAGCTTTGCCGAGCCGGCGATCCTCGCCGGCCGATTGCACGGCGGCGGCGGTTTCCACCGTCTCGCAAAATGCCTGTACGGACACCCGCGGCGCCGGCGCGATGTGATCTTCCGTCGACGGCGACGAGCCGTCCGGCTGCTGTTCGGGGGTCTGGCGCGAGTAGCTGATCATTTGCCTGTATCGCTGAGTTTGGCCTTGTCGGCTTCGGGATAGGTGGTCGCGGTCGAGGTGCCCTTGCGATACTTGTCGAACCCGATGTTGCGCCGGGGCGTATAAGCGGGCGTCTCTTCACGCGGCTGCACCAGGTCCGACGGATTGTCGACCATCGCGGCAAGGTTGCGCTGATTGGAGCAGCCGAAATTGTAATAGGACTTGTTGTCGAAATAGCCCTTGTTCTTGATCGACGGTCCGAGGTCTTCGGGCCACAGGCCGCAGGGGCCGGCGGTGGCCGAGATTTTCGGATAGTTCAGCCGGATCGCCGCCATATGCCTGGGGTCTTCGGGACGATACTGGCGCACGGCGACCGCGCGCGGCGGCACGCCGGCGGCGGCGAGCGTCGCCTGGATCTCGCGCAACGAATCGCCGGCGGCCCGCGCGTTCGGCGTCTCGACGGGCATGTCGATGCTGATGCCGCCGGTGCCTTCCTTGAGCCAGGTCTGCGCCATTCCCATCACATCGGCGCGCTGGCTGGCGGAAAGACCGCCGCGGCCACGGCCGACGAATACGATCACCGAGCGATCGGTTTCCTGAACCGCGATCGGGTGGCGCAGGCGATAATCTTCGGGCGCGCTCGCGGTCGTCACCACTTCGTCGCCGGTGTGCTTGCAGGCGCCCAGCACCACGGCAAGGCCGATCAGCGCGCCCGCGAGGCGGAGAGCGCGCTTGCGGTCGGCGGATATTGCGGATGTCGTTTGTCGTGTCATCGTCCCGCCTCAGTCCGTAATAAAGCCGTAGGTGCCGCGATAGTTCTTGGCCGGCTCATTGCGGCCGGGAACGCCGTAGATGCGATTGATGCTGCCCAGCAGGTCGCTCTGCGGATCGGAGGCGGCGGCGAAGCCGTCATCCGGACGCGACAAGTCCTTCTGCGCCACCGCACGAACGATGTAGGGCGTCACCAGAACCATCAGTTCGGTCTGGTTGTTGACGAAGTCGCGGCTGCGGAACAGCGTGCCGAGAACCGGCAATTGCGACAGACCGGGGAAGCCGTTGATGGCCTGCTTGGTCTGTTCCTGGATCAGGCCCGCCATCGCCATCGCGCCGCCCGAGGGAATTTCCAGCGTCGTTTCGGCGCGGCGGGTCTTGATCGAGGGAATGGTCAGCGAGTTGGTGCTCGTGGAACTCACCGACTGGGTCAACGTGATCGAGTTGTCGTTCGACAGTTCGGACACTTCGGTCATCACCCGCAGGCTGATGCGGCCTTCGGTCAGCACGACCGGCGTGAAGTTGAGAGAAATACCGAACTTCTTGAACTGGATCTGGGTGGTACAAACACGCGTGACCGGGTCGCAGGAATAGCCCGCCGGAACCGGAAATTCGCCGCCGGCGATGAAGGTCGCGGACTCGCCCGAGATCGCGGTCAAATTGGGTTCGGCAAGCGTTCGCACCACGCCGGCGCTTTCCATCGCGCGGAGCGTGGCCGTCACCGACGGAACGCCCCCGAACGATCCGCTCACGCTGTTGGTTGAGACCAGCGGGCGGCCGTAGGCGGTAAACGGGTTGGCGTTGCTGAAGTTCACCACCGCCGTGCCGTAGGTCATGGTAGCCGAGAGGTCGATGCCCATCTGCTTGACGATATTGCGCGCGACCTCGGCAACCGTAACCTTCAGCATCACCTGGTCGCGGCCGCGGACGGCGATCGAATTGACGACCTTGTCGTTGCCGCCGGCGAGGCGGGCGGCCATATCGAAGGCCTGCTGCGCCTCGATCGGGCTCGCCGCGGTGCCGGACAGCACCACGCCGTCGCCGACGCCGTCGATCTGAATGTCGGAATTCGGCAGCGACGTCTTCAGGGCGGCGCGGACGCCGTTGAGGTCGCGCTTGACCGCGATGTCATAGGCCGCGATCTGCTGGCCCGCCGAATCGAAGAACACGATATTGGTCTGGCCCACCGCCGCGCCGATGATATAGGCGCGCTGGGAGGAGCGGACGACGGCGTTGGCGATCTTCGGATCGGCAACCAGCACATCCTTGATGTCGCGCGGCAGGTCGATCACGACCGATTTGCCGATACCGAGCGCAAGAAACCGCGCATTCATTTGCCCATCGGCGACAACCGGCGC
>JACDAG010000453.1 GCA_013695565.1 Bradyrhizobium sp. | reverse complement strand
GAAATAGGCCGCAGGGTCCGCGCGTCCAGCATCGCATTCCGCCGGAGGCTTTCTCATGCCAAGCGTCGCCATGGTCCCGCCCGAACTGGAACTGCGGTTTCTCGATGCCGATGTCAGCGTCGAGCGGCGCGCGGATGCGTCGATGGTCCTGCGCACGGAGGTGCCGTTCGAACCCTCCGACGCCTTGATTCATGGCTATCTGCGTCAGTGGGCGCAGGCGCGGCCGCGGCAGAAAGTTCTCGCCGAGCGAAACGCCGACGGCGATGGCTGGGAGACGATCAGCTACGGTGAAGCCTATGACGCGGCGGCGCGGCTGGCGACGTCGTTGGCCGCGCGAGGGTTGGGCGAGCGGCGTCCGATCCTGATTCTTTCCGGCAACAGCATCCAGCATCAGCTGGTCGCGCTGGCGGCGATGATGACCGGCATTCCCTACACGCCGCTGTCGGTGGCCTACTCGACCATGAGCGGCGATCTCGGCAAGCTTCGCGCCATCCTTGATGTGCTAGATCCCGGACTGGTGTTCGCCGCCGACGCGGCGCCGTTCGCGCGCGCGCTTGCGATCGACGAGATGCATGGCCGCCAGATCGTGCTCGGGCGGGATCATGGCAGTGTCAACGGCGCGATCTCCCTGGCGTCGCTGCTCGCGACGCCGATCGACGATGCCGTGCTGGATCGCGCTCAAGAACTGCCGCCGCAGACCATCGCAAAAATTCTCTTCACCTCGGGCTCGACGGGGACGCCCAAGGGCGTGCCGACGACGCACCGGATGATGTGCACGTCGCTGTCGCAGATCGAGACACTTTGGCCGTTCATGCGGGACCGCACGCCGGTCCTTCTCGACTGGCTGCCATGGTGCCACGTGTTCGGCGGATCGTTCAGCGTCAATAGTGTGCTGCGTTACGGTGGCACGCTCTATATCGACGACGGCAAGCCGATTCCCGGCGAGATCGCACGGACCCACCGCAATCTGCGCGAGGTGCGGCCGACGCTGTACTGGAACGTTCCCAAGGGTTACGAACTCCTGCTTCCGCTGCTGGAAGCCGACGCGGGCGCGCGGCCGAATTTCTTCGGCGACCTCGCCCTGATGTTCTATGCCGGCGCCAGCCTGCCGGCGCCGCTGTGGCGGGAACTGGTGACGCTGGGAAAGCGCACCACCGGCCGCGACATTCCGATGACGACGAGCTGGGGTCTCACCGAGACCGCGCCGTCGATCACCATCATCAATCGCGCTGCATTGGCGCCGGGCAATGTCGGCATTCCGATGCCGGGCCTGGAACTGAAGCTGGTACCGCACCAGGGCAAGCTCGAAGCACGAGTGCGCGGACCGAACGTGATGACCGGTTACTGGCATGCGCCCGAGGCGACCGCGGCCGCGTTCGACGAGGAGGGGTTCTTCCGCACCGGTGACGCGGTCTTGTTCGCCGATCCCGACGATGCGGCGCAGGGCCTGATCTTCGACGGCCGGACGACCGAAGACTTCAAGCTGCTGACGGGAACATGGGTCGATGCCGCCACGATCCGCTTGCGCGCCCATGCGGCGTTGGCCGGGCTGATTGCTGACGTGGTGGTGACGGGCGCCGACCGGAACGAAATCGGCCTGTTGCTGATCCCAGCTGCGAGTCACGACCCCGACGATGCGGCATACCGGGCAAAGCTCCATTTCGCGCTCTCGGGTCTCAACAAGGAGGCGTCCGGCGCCTCGCAGCGCGTTACCCGCGCCATCATCATGCGGCAGCCGCCGAGCTTTGATTCCGGTGAAATCACCGAAAAAGGCTCGCTGAATGCGCGCCTGATCCGCGAGCGCCGCGCCGATCTCGTTGCTGCGCTGTATTCCGGCAGTCATCCTGACGTGCTTCTGGTCGGCTGAGAGGCAGGCAACGCCTCTCTTCGGTTCCCTTTGTGTTGTTTGTTGCCAAGGCAACTAATCCATGCCAGTGTCGGATCAAATGACGGCCCGATCACGAAAAGCAGTGCAACTGCCGGGTCTTTGCAGGGAGGTTTGGTGCGCGAGAGCGGCAGCAGGTATTGGCACCACGCGACGTGTGCGCGCGCGAAGCCGTGCCCTATGGCGCAGCTGATGCCGGGCCGCTCACGAATCGTCGCGCGGGCCCCCGACGCCCTTGACGGCGTCGAGATTGCCGTGGACGCGGCGCAAGAGGTCGATCAGCACTTCGCGTTCGTCTTTCTTCAGAACGGACAGCAGCCTTCGTTCGCGTTCGAGCGCGGCGACGATGACCTTGTCGTGGGTCGTGCGTCCCTTCGCGGTCAGCGAAATCGAATGGGTGCGTCCGTCGTCCGGGGAAGTTCGAATCGCGACCAGCCCCCGTTTCTGCAGCACCGACAGCGTTCGGCTCACGGGGCCCTTGTCGAAGCCGATCACGTGGCAGATGCGCGAGGCCGGAATGCCGGGCTCGATCGCCAGCAGCGACATGATCCGCCAATCCGTGACGTTGACGCCGAAATTGCGCTGATAATAGGCGGTGGCGCTGTTCGACAGCTTGTTGGCGATGAAGGTGATGAACGCCGGAACGTAGCGGTCGAGATCCAGGGTCGGGCCGTCCTCGGCATTTGCGACGTCGACCGGCTTCGGCCGGCGCGCTCTTCTGGCGGGTGGTTGACTGCTCATGTCCCTGATCATCGCTGCGAACGCTGGTCGAGAGATAGAGACATGCGCCAAGCTTTTACAAGGCCAAACTTCTTTCCACGAACAGACTTCGGGAGGTCCCGATGACCGCAACAAATCTGCCTGCGTCAAGCGGTAACGGTGCCGGTCCGGCCGTCAGCGTTTCATCGGACATACCGCATCTGGACGTCGATCCGTTTTCGATCGAGTTCTTCGCCGATCCCTACCCGACCCACGAACTGCTGCGCGAAACCGGTCCGGTCGTCTATCTCGACAAATGGAACGTCTATGCGGTGGCGCGCCATGCCGAAGTCCATGCCGTGCTGAACGATCCCGGCACGTTCTGTTCAAGCCGCGGCGTCGGCTTGAGCGATTTTGCCAAGGAGAAGCCGTGGCGGCCGCAGAGCATCATTCTCGAAGCCGATCCGCCGGCGCATACGCGCACGCGCGCCGTGCTGAACCAGGTGCTGTCGGCCTCGGTGATGAGACCACTGCGCGAGCGCTTTGCGGCGGCTGCGGACGCCAAGGTCGACGAATTGCTGGCGCGGAAAAGCTTCGATGCCATCGCCGACCTGGCGGAAGCCTTCCCGATGTCGGTTTTTCCGGATGCGATGGGCCTCAAGCAGGAAGGCCGCGAGAATTTGCTGCCCTATGCCGGCCTCGTGTTCAACGCCTTCGGTCCGCCGAACCAGTTGCGGCAGGACGCCATCGATCGCTCCGCGCCGCATCAGTCCTATGTCGCGGCACAATGCCAGCGCGAAAACCTCGCGCCCGAGGGTTTTGGTGGCTGCATCCACGCGCGTGCCGATAGCGGCGATATCACCGAAGCGGAGGCGCCGCTCCTGGTGCGATCGCTGCTCTCGGCCGGCATCGACACGACAGTCAACGGCATTGGCGCGGCGGTCTATTGCCTGGCGCGGTTTCCCGCCCAGTTGGCGCGGCTGCGCCAGGATCCAACGTTGTCGCGCAACGCCTTCGAGGAAGCGATCCGCTTCGAAAGCCCGGTGCAGACCTTCTTTCGGACTACGACGCGCGACGTCGAGATATCCGGACATCGCATCGGTGAGGGCGAGAAGGTCTTGATGTTCCTCGGCGCCGCCAATCGCGATCCAAGGCGCTGGGAAAACGCCGACCATTACGACATCAACCGCAAGACCAGCGGTCATGTCGGGTACGGCTCGGGCATCCACATGTGCGTAGGCCAGCTTGTCGCGCGCCTCGAAGGCGAGGTGATGATGGCGGCGCTGGCGCGAAAGGTTCGAACCATCGAAATCACCGGCCCCGTCAAGCGCCGCTACAACAACACGCTGCGCGGGCTCGAAAGTCTTCCCGTCACGATGGTTCCGGCCTGACGAGGATGCTCACACCAGATTTGGCGCGATAAAGCCCCCGCCGCTACAGGCGCGGATAAAATGGAGGAGGGAATAATGAAAAGTCTCAAGGTCGGCCTGGCGCTCGCTTTGTCATGTACCGCATCGATCACCGCGCGGGCGGAGATTTCCGACAATGTCGTGCGCGTCGGCGTGCTCAACGACATCTCCGGCATCTTCCAGGACACCAACGGCATGGGGTCGGTGGAAGCCGCACGCATGGCCGCGGAAGACTTTGCCGGCGGCGGCAAGAACATCAAGGTCGAGATCGTCTATGCCGATCACCAGAACAAGGCCGATGTCGGACAGGCGATCGCGCGAAAATGGCTCGATGTCGAGGGCGTCGACGCCATCGTCGACGTACCGAATTCGGCGGTGGGCCTCGCGATCAATTCGCTGGTGCGGGATTCCCGCCTGACATTCCTGGCGTCGTCGACCGCAAGCTCGGACCTCACCGGCAAAGCGTGCTCGCCCAACACCATTCAATGGGTCAACGACGCCTGGGCCACCGGCAACACGACAGCGGCGGCGATGCTGGGCCGCGGCGGCAAGGATTGGTATTTCATCACGGTCGATTATGCGCTCGGCAATGGAATCCAGGCCGAAGCGACGAACTACATCGAGAAGAACGGCGGCAAGGTGCTGGGTTCGAGCAAGCACCCGCTCGGCACCTCCGACTTCGCGTCGTTCCTGCTGCAGGCGCAGAACTCAAAAGCCAAGGTGATCGGGCTCGCCAATGCCGGCGGCGACACCATCAATGCGGTGAAGCAGGCCAATGAGTTCGGCATCCAGCAAAGTGGCCAGACGATGGTGGCGTTCCTGCTGTTCGTCAACGACGTGCACGGCATGGGCTTGAAGGTCGCGCAAGGCCTGCAACTGCTGGAAGCGTTCTACTGGGACATGGATGAAGATACCCGCGCGTTCGCAAAACGTTTTGCGGCGCGGCCCGGCATGAACGGCAAGATGCCGAGCGGCAACCAGGCCGGCGTCTATGCCTCCACACTCGCCTATCTCAACGCAGTGGCGGCGACCGGCAGCGATCATGCCAAGGATGCCGTGCCGCAGATGAAGAAGTTCAAGGGCAAGGACAAACTGTTCGGCGACGTCACCATCCGCCAGGACGGCCGCGTCATCCACCCGATGTATCTGTTCGAGGTGAAGAAGCCGGACGAGTCGAAATATCCGTATGATTATTACCGGCTGGTTTCGACGATCTCGGCCGAGCAGGCGTTCCGGCCGATCGCCGATGGCGGGTGCTCGCTGGTGAAGTGAGGGCGTACCGTCATTGCGAGCCAACGGGTCGCGCGAATGCGCGCCCGATGACAGGCTCCGCGAAGCAATCCAGAGTCGTGGGCGGGACTCTGGATTGCTTCGTCGCTATGCTCCT
>JACDAG010000441.1 GCA_013695565.1 Bradyrhizobium sp. | reverse complement strand
CACCGTCGGTTGTTGGGAGTGGAGGCGTCGACCACATCTGCAAAACAGATGGACCTCGCGGTATGGGTCCCGGCTCAAGGCCGGGACGACGACTTTTTGACTGCTTACGATCCCGCCCTCACCTCGTCCGCAAACGCATGCCACACTTCCGGCCGCCAGCTTCCGTTAGCTGCGCCTGACGTTGAAGGCAAAATCCAGATCCGCGTATCAACGATCCGTTCGCTCTGCTCGCCATACTCGCGTTTGCCGCCGAGGAATCCCTGCCCGGCCGCCTTGCTCGTAAACGCGAGGAATTTCGGCCGGAACGCTGCGACCGAATGGCTCAGACGCGATCGCGCACCCAGTCTCAGTTCTGATAGCGGGATCTGGTGATCCATTCCCGAATGCGTCTTCACCAGATCGGTGAGGCCGATCCGGTGCTGCAGCAGATCGCGATACTGGTGCGGCTGCAGCAGCGCCGGCGTCAATCCGGTCTCGTACAAAATCTTCCAGAATTTGTTCTGCTTGTGCGCGTAGTAGGCTTTTGCTTTGGCTGACACCGTGCCTGCAGCCATCCCGCACAGAACGACGCGAAGGGACTGTTCGAGCACATCCTGCAGAACATCGGGGGGCGCGGACAACCCTACTGGCTCGCCCACACGATCCGCGCGATCCATTCGACGTCGGCGGCATCCAGCGCGCGGTCGGCGTGCGCCGGATTGAGCGACTGCAACTCCAGCGTCTTCGCGGTGCGGCGCTTCAGTTCCTTGACCAACACCTCGCCGCCGTTCGTCTTCAGGACCACGCGGTCGCCACGCCGGATCGGGGTGCCCGGCGACACCACGATGACGTCGCCGTCGCGGTAGGCGGGCTTCATCTGGTCGCCCGATATTTCCAGCGCATACGCGTGCTCGTCGCTGGCGGCGGGCAGCGCCACCTCGTCCCAGCCCTTGCCGGTGGGAAAGCCGTTGTCATCGAAATGCGCGCCGCTGTCGGCTCGCGCGAGGCCGAGCAGCGGCACCGATTGCAGGCTGCGTCCGCCGTCGCCGATCAGCTGCACGAAGGTCTCGATCGAGGCGTTGGTGGCGGCGAGCGCCTTGGAGACCGATTCGGTCGAAGGCCAGCGCTCGCGACCGTCGCCGGTGATGCGCTTGGATTTGTTGAACGTGGTGGGGTCGAGTCCGCTGCGCTTGGCAAGGCCCGATGGCGAGAGCCCGGCGCGTTCGGCGAGCCGGTCGAGCGCGGTCCAGACCTGGCCGTGGGTCAGAACACGCTGGGCTTTGGATTGCTTGGCCATGGCACAACTTTCGATCGGATGTAGGAATTATTACCTGAATCGGCCGCTTTCCGCAATTCCCCCTGAGGACCGGGCGTAGGCTGGCGCTTGAGTTACGCCCCGGCCGCCTTTACGGTCGGCGCCCGACCCGGAATCCCGGGAAAAATCCCAAGAGACTCAACGACAAACAGGGAATGCCGGCGAGTGCCCACGATCTACAAAATCAGCCCCGCCTCGGCCTGGCGCGAGGCCGAGCGGCAGGGCGTCTACAAGGGCAGCGCGGACGATCTGCGCGACGGCTACATCCACTTCTCCACGGCCGCCCAGGTCGCCGAGACCGCGCGGAAACATTATTTCGGCCAGACCGGGCTGTTTTTGATCGCCGTCGATTCCGATGCGCTGGGGGATGAACTGCGCTGGGAGCGCTCGCGCAACGACGAACTGTTCCCGCACCTCTATGGCGAACTCGACCTCGGCGCCGTCACTGCGATCCTCGACATGCGCGCGCGGTCCGACGGCTACCACGACATTCCGGAGCTTGCGCCGTGATCCGCGCCTTTGACGCCTTCTCGCTACCGCTGCTGCGCTGGTTCGATCCCGAGGATGCCCATCGCATGGCGATCCAGGGGCTGCGGCTGCTGCCGCCGATCCGGTCGCGGCAGGACGATCCGAAACTGGCGGTACGCGCCTTCGGCCTCAACTTTCCCAACCCGATCGGCATGGCGGCGGGCTTCGACAAGAGCGCGGAAGCGCCCGACGCGCTGCTGCGGCTGGGTTTTGGATTCGTCGAGATCGGTTCGGTGACGCCGAAACCGCAAATCGGCAATCCGCGGCCGCGGCTGTTCCGGATGGAGCGCGACGAAGCCGTGATCAACCGGATGGGCTTCAACAATGACGGCGCGGAAATCGTGCTGCGGCGGCTGGCCTCGCGCGCGCATCTTGCCGGCATCGTCGGCGTCAATCTCGGGGCCAACAAGGATTCCGCCGACCGCACCGCCGATTACGTCAAGCTGATCGAGACCTTCGCACCGGTCGCGAGCTATTTCACCGTCAACGTCTCCTCGCCGAACACGCCGGGCCTGCGCAACCTGCAGCAATCCGCGGCCCTCGACGACCTCCTCGCCAAGGTGATCGATGCGCGCGAACGGGTGCGCAAGAATGCCGGCGATTCCCCGGTACTGCTGAAGATCGCGCCGGATTTGAGCCTTAACGAACTCGACGACGTCGTGCACATCGCGCGCTCGCGCCGGGTCGACGGCATGATCGTGGCCAACACCACGCTGGCGCGGCCGGCGACCTTGCGCGAATCCAACCGCGCCAAGGAACAGGGCGGCCTGTCGGGACGGCCGCTGTTCCGCCTGTCGACGCGCATGGTCGCCGAAACCTATGTGCGTGCCGAAGGCGCCTTCCCGCTGATCGGCGTCGGCGGTATCGATAGCGGAGGTGCGGCGCTGACCAAAATCCGCGCCGGCGCCAGCCTGATCCAGCTTTATTCGTCGCTGATCTACAAGGGCCTCGGGCTGGTCGAGGACATCAAGAACGATCTTTCCTCGACGCTGCTGCGGACGGGGCGCGACTCGCTGTCCGAAATCGTCGGTGCCGACGCCGCGACGATTACGGCCGAGGACTGGCCGGTGCAGTAGACTGTGATCCGTCATCCTGAGGTGGCCGTGCACAGCGCGGCCCTCGAAGGATGCACGGCCACGGGCCGTCGCCCTTCGAGGCTCGCCCTGCGGTGCAAGTGCACCGCTACGCTCGCACCTCAGAGGGCGAGAATGTTTTTCTCTCGCCGGGATAATTTTACAATTGATGGGTTGGAAGACGGTTACCGCGGAGCTTTTCGGTTGAGCCGGTGCCGAATGACCGCGATCTGGCCAAC
>JACDAG010000414.1 GCA_013695565.1 Bradyrhizobium sp. | reverse complement strand
AAAATTCTTGCCCAGTCTCTGCGCTTTGCCCACCCTTCAATCCAGAGCTCCGTTCAGATTCGATCGGAACGGAAAAGGCTCTACTAGTGATACGTGCCGAGCGTCGGCCGCGTCCAGATGTCCTTCATGATCCATCCGCCAACCGCTAGGCTCGCAAGAAGTTGGGGCGACGCGCCACCCACCACGGCGTCGAGCTGCATATCCTCGATCAGATCGACAGACTGGTCGTTGCGATCTGAATTCCTGGACTTGATCATTGTCGTCTCCCGTTTGTCGTCGGAGCGAGACCGTTCCCGCCATCCACGGCCACAACGATGCGAGGAATAGCCGGTTGCTTCCGTGATCCGGATCACACAGTGAGATTGTGAGTGGCAAAGGCGCCGCCTGCCGAGCGGCCTCTTCCGTGGCCGGTCGTATCATTGAGGCCTGCCGCCGCCTGCGCTTCACCCAAAAGCGACGACGCAGGGATCGTCACGACGATCAGCAAACGCCTCATCGTTACCCCGTTTGTGCAGCCAGAACCGATTGATCCGCTCTGGTTCGTCCAAGGCGTAGCCGGAGCGGCGCTTTCAAATCCGTCCTTCAAAAATTCACGCGGTTCGAGATCGCGCCGTCGACGATGAGGTTGGAGCCCGTCGTGAACGAGGAGGCCGGGCTCGCCAGGAACACGGCGGCGTTGGCGATTTCCTGCGGCGTCGCCATGCGGCCGGTCGGGTTGCGCGCCAGTGTATCGTGGTAGCGTTTGGGCATATTCTGCTCGACCATGTGCCAGACGCCGCCCTTGAAATAGACCGTGCCGGGCGACACCACGTTGACGCGGATTTTCTTCGAGGCGTATTGCCGTGCCAGTCCCTTGGCCATGTGCACCAACGCCGCCTTGATCGGGCCGTAGGAGGCGCTGTCCGCCTGCGCCGCCGAAACCGAGGAGATGATGACGAAGGCGGCGTCGCCGCTTTTCTCGCCGCTGGCTTCGAGGAACGGCCGCGCCGCTTCGAACGCATTGACTGCGCCGAGCACGTCGAGCCGGAAATTCTGCTCCCATGATGCGGGATCGCCGCCTTGCGCCATGGCGCCGGCGTTGGAGAACAGCATGTCGATGCTGCCGAGTTCTGCGGCGACATTGCCGATCCATGATTTCAGCGCGGCCGCGTCGGTGATGTCGACCGGCGCGCCGGTGGCCTTGACGCCCCGCGCCTTCAATTCCGCAACGGCGCCCGCGACCTGATCGGCGTTGCGCGCGCAAACCGCGACATTACCGCCTTCGCCGGCCAGCGTGTCCGCAACGCCCGTCCGATGCCGCGCGTGCCGCCGAGCACGACGGCGCTTCTTCCCTTCAAGCCGAGATCCATTTTGTTTTTCCTTTTGTTGTCGATCGACACTGTAGCAGAAACGCTGGACTGGCAAAGCGGCCCGTCCGCCGTCGCTCCGTTGGTATTCGATGCGAGGTGAGGGCGCCGCTGCCGGCGACGGCGTGATTCGCCTCACAGATTGCGCCATGCGGGCAACGTACTCTTTGGGTTCAACGTGTGAATCGATGGGAGAACCAGCATGACAAGGTGCATCTCGATCCCGGACGCCGGCATCCTCGGCGATGGCGAACTCGATCAGGTCAATGGCGGCAAGGTGCTTGAAGTCGGCATTGGGCCGGTGACGATCCAGATCAATCCCGTCAGCGGCTGCTTTGCGATCTGGTACGGCAAGGAATTCGTCGGCGGCGCCTGCGGGAAATAACCGCAAGAAATAGCCGCAAGAAATAGCCGAAGGTAGCCGGTCGCTAGCTTGGTGCCGTACCCGGCTGCCAACACTTGTGCCGGAATCCGAACCGGATAGAATTCGCCAGCATCGTCACGCCATTTTCCCCATCGTTGGGAAAGTGAAGGCTCCCGTTGTTTCAAGGCGGCCTTCGAAAGGGTTGTCATGTTGGTTCGTTTGATTGTTTCCGGCGCTCTTCTGATCGCCGTCACCGCGCCATTGTACGCTGCCGCCGAGATCTGGAAATTGCGCAGCGGGCAATCGCAGGAAATTACCGTCGACATGCGCCATGCCGTGGTCGAATGCCGATCCGAGCGTTATTTGCGCGTCGATGACAAGCCGCCGCCGCCGGCCTGGGACGCGATCGCCGGCGTCTACAAAACCCGCGACGCGCGCTTCGTGCGGCTGCACACCAACTTCAGGCATCACCGCGACGCCGTCTGCAAGGTGCTGAACTGCAAGCCGGAGCGCGACGAGGTCCAGGCCGCATTGATGCAGTGGGACGCCGAGGCGTTCGAGACCGCGGCCTATGCCGCCGGCGGCGTGGTTTCGATGATGCGCTCGCACGAAGAGTGGTCGGCGACGCCGCACGCCAAAACGCTGGCCGGATTGCCGTTGATCACGATCGAGAAGATCGGCGACGCCGCACCCAAGCCATGGCCCAAGTCCTGGCCGAACGGCGACCGCCCGCTCGCGGGCATTCGCGTGCTCGATCTGTCGCGTGTGATCGCAGGTCCCGTCGCCGGCCGCACGCTCGCTGCCCACGGCGCCGATGTGCTGCTGATCCCCGGCCCCGATCTGCCTGCGATCCCCTGGCTCACCATCGACACCGGGCGCGGCAAGCTGACGAGCTTCGTCGAACTCAAAAGCGAGCAGGGCCGTGAGGTGTTTCGCACTCTGTTGGCAGAGGCCGATATTGTTTCGCAGGGCTACCGGCCCAGTGCGATCGCCGGCCTCGGTTTCGCACCGCAACAGGCAGCCCGTATTAATCCGGGGGTCGTCTATGTGACGCTGTCGGCTTATGGTCACGCCGGTCCCTGGGCGGAGCGCCGCGGCTTCGACTCGCTGGTTCAGACGTCCACGGGCTTTAACCATGCCGAAGGGCGGGCGGCCGGCGTCGACGGGCCGAAGGAGTTGCCGGCGCAGATGCTCGACCACGCCACCGGTTACTTCATGGCCTTCGGCGCCATGATGGCCAAGGCGCGGCAGTCACGTGAAGGCGGCAGTTGGCACGTTCGGGTGTCGCTGGCGCAGACCGGTCGGTGGTTGTGGAATCTCGGCCGCGTCGCCGACGGCTTCAAGACCGAGGATTTGAAGGGGGAAACGGTGATGCCTTTGATCGAGGAGGTGGCTTCCGGCTTTGGTGCGCTGCGGTCGGTTCGTCATTCCGCATTGCTGTCGAAAACCCCCGCGTTCTGGGCGCGTCCGGCGATGCCGCTCGGCAGTCATCCACCGCAATGGCCAGTGTGATCTTATCATTCAGCCGTCGTTCAGAACGACCTATCTAAACTTTAACGACTGTCTTCGTTTTTTAGCTTGTTTGAAGCACCGATAGAGCACTAATAGCGCTCGGGTGAGGCAAATTGTCGCCATTGCTGGTTTGAACGGATCGCATG
>JACDAG010000356.1 GCA_013695565.1 Bradyrhizobium sp. | reverse complement strand
TGTGATGGTCGGCGGCAAGCCGAAGCACGTGGTCAGCTACATGAAGGACTTTCTGTTCGCGCAGGAGCAGATGCGCACGCCGCTGGAAGTGCTGTCCGGCGGCGAACGCGGCCGGCTGATGCTGGCGCGATCGCTGGCCAAGGCTTCCAACCTCCTGGTGCTGGACGAGCCGACCAACGATCTCGACCTCGAAACCCTCGACGTGCTCGAGGAAATGCTCGGCGATTACGAAGGCACCGTGATCCTGGTCAGCCATGACCGCGACTTCCTCGATCGCGTCGTGACCTCGGTGATCGCCCCCGAAGGCGACGGAAGCTGGGTCGAATATGCCGGCGGTTACACCGACATGCTGGCGCAGCGCGGCGCCGATCTGAAGCGCGACGCGGTCAAGGCCGCGGACGAGAAACGGGAAGCGAGGGTCGCCGCTGGAGGGCCTTCGACGGCTTCGAAGCGGCGGCTGAACTTCAACGAGAAGCACGCCCTGGAAACGCTTCCGAAGACCATGGCGAAATTGCAGGCCGAAATCGCCAAGCAGCAACGCATTCTTGACGATACCGACCTCTACAAGAAGAACCGCAAGAAGTTTGATTCCTCCTCCGATGCGCTTACAAAGGCGCAGCAGGAATTGGCGGAGGCTGAGGACAAGTGGCTCGATCTCGAAGTGCTGCGAGAAGAGATTGAACAGGCATAATGCGTAGGATGGGTGGAGCGAAGCGATACCCATCACGACACATCGACGGAAGTTGATGGGTTTCGCTGCGCTCTACCCATCCTACGAAGAAGAGGAATGCGATGACCACACTTCTCGCCGCCAAAATCGCCCGGGAATACGGCACGCCCGCCGCCGTCATCGACATGGACCGGGTCGAGCGCAACATCGCGCGGATCCAGGCGGCTTGCGATGCTGCAGGCGTCGCCAACCGGCCACATATCAAGACCCACAAGAGCCCGATGATCGCCACGATGCAGGTCAAGGCCGGCGCCAAAGGCATCACCTGCCAGAAATTGGGTGAAGCCGAGGTGATGGCGGACGCCGGCATCGACGACATCCTGATCAGCTACAATCTCCTCGGCGAGGAAAAGATGGCGCGGCTCGGCGCACTGCAGGGCAAGGCTCACATGACGGTGGCCTGCGACAACTCCGTCGTGGTCGCAGGCTTGCCGCAAGCGGCTGCCGCCTCAGGCCGTCCGCTGTCGGTGGTGGTCGAATGCGATACCGGACGCAAGCGCGCGGGTGTTGAGACGCCGGCGGAAGCGATTGCGCTCGCGCGCGAGATCGCGGCCTCCAAGGGACTAAAGTTCGCCGGCTTCATGCTGTACCCGACCGAGACCGGTTGGGCGGACGCACAGAAATTCTTCGACGAGGCGCTGGCGGGCGTCCGCGCCCATGGTCTTGACGTCACGATGGTCTCGACTGGCGGCACGCCGAACATGAAGAATGTCGGCAAGCTCAAGGGCGCCACCGAGCATCGCCCCGGCACCTACATCTACAACGACCGCATGCAGGTCGCCGCCGGCGTCGCCGATTGGGACGATTGCGCGCTCAACATCTATTCCACCGTGGTCAGCCGCGCCGGTCCGGACCGCGGCATCCTCGACGCCGGCTCGAAGACGCTGACATCGGATACCGGCGGCGGCCTCGAAGGCCACGGCCTGATCCTGGAACATCCCGAAGCCAAGATCGCGCGTTTTGCCGAGGAGCACGGCTTCCTCGACCTCGTCCGCAGCAACACGCGTCCCAATGTCGGCGATGTCGTCCGCATCGTGCCCAACCATGTCTGCGTCGTCGTCAACATGATGGACGAGGTGGTGATGGTGCGCGGTGAGGAGATTTTGGGAACGCTTCCGGTGGCGGCGCGGGGGAAGCTACGGTAGGCAATTCCGTCATTGCGAGGAGCGAAGCGACGAAGCAATCCATTCTTTCTTTGCGCCGCAAAATGGATTGCTTCGCTTCGCTCGCAATGACAGCCTCTAGGTCGGCAGCTCAGCACTATTGAGCCACTTCAACGCACCCCTGCCCGCCGCAGCGCCGGTCGCGAATGAGGCCTGCAGCAGGTAGCCGCCGGTCGGCGCTTCCCAGTCGAGCATTTCACCGGCCGCGAAGGTTCCGGGCAAACGACGGATCATGAAGCCGGCGTCGAGTTCGTCGAAGGCGATACCGCCCGCTGTGGAAATCGCTCGCGCGATCGGTGCAACGCCATTGAGATGAATCGGCACTGCGTTGATCAGGCGCGCGAGATCGGTTGGCGACAATAACGCCAGCGACACGCCGGATGCTTTCGCCGCCTCGTGCAACAATCCGATCGCGACGGGCGAGAGATGCGCCGCCTTGCGCAGGAAGTTCGAGAACGACTGTTTGCCCATTGGCGCCGAGAGCCGCGCGGTCAAGTCTTTGGTCTCAAGATCAGGACGGAGCGCGACGTGCAGCGTCGCGTGCCCTGCGCTCGCGATGGCCTCGCGCAAATCGGCCGACAGCGCATATACAGCGCCGCCCTCGATGCCCGTGCGGGTAATGATGGCTTCGCCGCGAACGGTTTGCGTACCAAACGCCAGCGCAACGCCCTTGAGCGCCTGCCCCTCGAAACGATCTCGAAAGATGTCGGACCAGGCGACGGTGAAGCCTGAATTAGCGGGGCGCAGCGGCGATATCGTCACGCCCCTGGCGGCGAGCATTTCGGCCCATGCCCCGTCAGAGCCAAGCCGCGGCCAGCTTGCGCCACCGAGCGCCAGCACGGTCGCGCTCGCTGCGATCTCGCTTGGTCCGTCCAGTGTTTGAAACCTGAGCCGACCGTCTTCGCTCCAGCCGGTCCAGCGGTGGCGCAACGCCAGCTGCACGCCCTGCGAATCCAACCGTCGCAGCCACGCCCGCAGCAGCGGTGAGGCCTTGAATGCCTGCGGAAAGACGCGGCCGCTGGAGCCGACGAACGTTGGCTGCCCCAGCGCCTCGCTCCAGTCGCGCAGCGCCTGCGGCGGAAAAGCTTCGATGGTTGACGCGAGATGCGGCTGCGCGCCGCCATACCGCGTGAGGAACGCCGGCAGCGGCTCGCTATGCGTCAGGTTGAGCCCGCCGCGCCCGGCCATCAGGAACTTGCGGCCGGCGGATGGCATGGCGTCATAGACGGTGACAGTGGCGCCGCCTTGCGCCAGCACCTCGGCGGCCATCAGGCCAGCGGGGCCGGCGCCGATGATGGCGACAGCCATCGTCAGAGCTTGATCCCCGCGCGCGCCGCGGCCTGCCCGACATATTTCTGGGTCTGCTCGAACGCGCCCTGCAGCGCTTTCGCCGTCGACATATCGCCGATCGCCGCAAAGTTCGCCGCGATCGCATCCGGCGTCCAGTCGGACTGCGGCAGGTTGATGCCCTCGGTTTCGACGACCTTGATCACGGCGAACGAGCCGGCGCCTGCGCCCATGATGGTGCGGGTCGGTGCCTCCTCGCTGAGCAGGAATTCCACCGCGGGCGTGATCGCTTCGGGGCGCATCAGCCCCAATGCCTGCGGCGGCAGCAGTTCTTCGGTCATCCGCGTCGCCGCGGTCGGCGAAATCGTGTTGACGCGGATGTTGTTCTTGCGGCCTTCCTCGGCCAGCACATTCATCAGGCCGATCATGCCGGCCTTGGCCGCACCATAATTGGCCTGGCCGAAATTGCCGAACAGGCCGGACGACGAGGTGGTGACAACGATGCGGCCATAATTACGCTCGCGCATGCCGGCCCACACCGCCTTGCAGCAATAGAAGGTGCCGGTGAGATGGACGTCCAGCACCTTGGCGAAATCGGCGACTTCCATCTTTGTGAACGACTTGTCGCGCAGGATGCCGGCATTGGCGCACAGGAGATCAACGCTGCCCCACTCCCTGGTGGCGCGCTCGACCATGGTCGTGACCTGTTCGAAATTCGAAACGTCGGCGCCATCGGCCATCGCGGTGCCGCCGGCTTTGCGGATTTCCTCGACCACGGTTTCGGCCGGGGTCAGCGAGCCGCCGGTGCCGTCGCGCGCGCCGCCGAAATCATTGACCACGACCTTGGCGCCGCGGCTGGCCAGCCCCAGCGCATGCGCCCGCCCCAGACCATTGCCCGCGCCGGTGACGATAGCGACGCGTCCGTCAAACCTGATTGTCATGATTGCAGTTCCTGCTTTTCTTCCCTTCTCCCCTTGTGGGAGAAGGTGGCCAAAGGCGGCCTTCGGCCGCCGTTCTTTTAACAGAACGCCGATGCTTTGCATCGGCTATGTGCAATCCGCGCCGGATGAGGGGTCTGTCGCCGCGGAGAGAGACCCCTCACCCGGCTTCATCTCGCTTCGCTCGATTCCGCCACCCTCTCCCACAAGGGGAGAGGGTAAGCAAGCCCGGCCATGACGGCGTGCTTACGCGAAATAGATCAGCCCGATCCAGTCGGCGACCAGCGCGGGCTTTTCCTCACCCTCGATCTCGACGGTGACGTTGGTGCGCGATTGCAGCTCTTTCGGCTTACGCAGCTTGGCCTCCGCGAGCGTAAAGCGGCCGCGAACGCGGGAGCCGGCCCGCACCGGCGAAATGAAGCGCAGTTTATCAAAGCCGTAGTTCACGCCCATCGTGGTGCCCTCGATCACCGGCATCACCTCATAGGACATGATCGACAGCAGCGACATCGTCAGAAAACCGTGCGCCACCGTATTGCCGAACGCGGTTTCCTTTTTGGCGCGCTCGGGATCGACATGGATGAACTGGTGGTCCTCGATCACGTCGGCATAGACGTTGATCCGGTTCTGATCGACCAGATGCCATGACGATACACCGACCTCCTTGCCGACCATGGCCTGATAGGCCTCAAACGATATCGGCGGCTTCTTCCAGACTTCATTCATACTAACTCTCCGACCCGGCGGTCCGCACCTTCTGCAGCTCCGGAAACTGTTCTTCGCGGAATTCCGTTCCGCGCAGCGCATCGCTACGGTTATCCTCATGTTCGAGCCGGCGCAATTGCACGCGGCGGATCTTGCCAGAGATCGTCTTCGGCAATTCGGTCACCAGCTCAATGCGGCGAATGCGCTTGAACGGCGCAAGGCGCGTGTGCAGATGCTTGAAGATCGAGAGCGCCGTTTCCGGCGTGCGCTCGACGCCCGCAACCAACAGCACATAGGCTTTGGGGATCGCCAGCCGGATCGGATCGGGACTGGGAACCACGGCGGCTTCCGCCACCGATTCATGCTCCAGCAGTACGCTTTCGAGCTCAAACGGGCTGATTCGGTAATCGGATGATTTGAACACGTCGTCGGAGCGGCCGACAAAGGTGAAATAGCCCTCGTCATCGGCAAACACGACGTCGCCGCTGCGATAGAGGTCGCCATCGGCGCCGCTTAACTTGCCGTCTTCGCCCTGATAGCCCTGCATCAGGCCTGCTGGTCTGTCCGCGCCGAGCACCAAGGTCACCTCGCCCTCCTTGGTGGTGTGGCCATCATTATCCGTGATCTGCACGCGATAGCCCGGCAGCGGGCGGCCCATCGATCCGACCTTGACGGTCTGGCCCGGTGAATTGCCGGCGAGTGCGGTGGTTTCGGTCTGGCCGTAGCCGTCGCGGATGGTCAGGCCCCAGGCGGTGCGGACCTGATCGATCACTTCAGGATTGAGCGGCTCGCCGGCGCCGCAGACTTCACGCAAGGACACCTTGAAGGTCGCCAGCTTCTCCTGGATGAACAGCCGCCACACCGTCGGCGGCGCGCACAAGGTCGTCACGCCACAACGGCCGATGGTTGCGAGCAAGGCCTTGGCGTCGAAACGCGGCTGATTGAGCACGAACACGGTGGCGCCGGCATTCCACGGCGCGAACAGGCAGCTCCAGGCATGCTTGGCCCAGCCCGGCGAAGAAATATTCAGATGCACGTCGCCCGGCTGCAGACCGAGCCAGAACATTGTCGACAACGCGCCAACGGGATAGCTGCGCTGGCTGTGCCGGACCAGCTTTGGTTTTGCCGTCGTGCCCGAGGTGAAATACAGCAGCATCGGATCGTCGGCGTCGGTTGGCCCGTCGGCTGCGAATGTTTCGGAAGCCTCCGCCGCCTGCTCGAACGGCAACCAACCTTCGTGCTTCGCCG
>JACDAG010000131.1 GCA_013695565.1 Bradyrhizobium sp. | reverse complement strand
GCTTTGCTGTCTGGGGCATCGCCGACATCTTCAAAGGCTTTGGGCAGTCGACGCTGGCCAAGATCGGAAAGACCGAGATCTCGACCGAGCAATTCCGCCAGATCTACACCGACAAGCTGCAGCAGCTCGGCCGCCAGTTCGGACGTCCCCTGACCATGGAACAGGCCCGCGCGTTCGGGCTTGATCGCCAGGTGCTGCAGCAGACCATCGCCGAAGCCGCCCTCGACGAGGACGCACGGCGGATGGGCCTCGGCCAGTCTGATGCCGAGGTAATGCGCGTCATCTACAACGATCCCAATTTCAAGGGCTTGGGCGGCAATTTCGATCCGGCGCGTTTCCAGGCCACGATCCGCCAATACGGTTACACCGAGCAACGCTATCTCGCCGAACAGCGGCGCGTGGGTCTGCGGCGCCAGATCGCGGGCACCATCTCGGCCGGGCTCGAGCCGCCGAAGCTGTTGATCGACGCGCTGACCCGGTTCCAGAACGAGCAGCGCTCGGCCGACTACATCAAGCTCGACGCCGCACAGGCCGGCACCATCGACACGCCCTCGCCCGAGACCCTCGCCGCCTATTTCGAGGATCACAAGACCCAGTTCCGCGCGCCCGAATATCGCAAACTCTCCTTCGTCGCGATCAATCCCGAGGAAGTCGGCAAATGGTCCGAGGTCTCCGACGAGGCTGCGAAGAAGGTGTTCGAGCAGCGCCGCGACCGGATCGGCACGCCCGAGAAGCGCGAAGTGCAGCAGATGGTGTTTCCGAACGCGGACGAGGCCCTCGCCGCGCGCAGTCGCATCACGTCCGGCACGTCGTTCGACGACGTCGCCAAGGAACGCGGCCTCAATCTGTCCGACGTCGACCTCGGCGTGATCTCGAAATCCGCGATCATCGATCCCGCGATTGCGGACGCGGCTTTCGCGCTGCCCTCCGGCGAAGTCAGCCAGCCGGTGCAAGGCCGGTTCGGCGTCGCGCTGGTCAAGATCGGCAAGATCGAGCCGGGCGTGACGCCGTCCTATGAAAGCGTCGCAGCCCAGGTGAAAAAGGAAATCGCCACCGAACGCGCGCGCAGCAAGGTCGCAGAGCTCCACAACAAGATGGAAGACGAGCGCGGCGGCGGCGCCAGCGTGATCGAGGCCGCCCAGAAGCTCGGACTGACCGCCATCACCGTCGAAGCCGTCGACCGCTCGGGCCGCACCCCCGACGGCCAGCCGGTCGGTAATATTCCGCGCGGTCTCGATGTGGTCTCGCAGGCGTTCACCAGCAGCATCGGCGTCGACAATGACCCGATCCAGTTTGCCGGCGGTTATGTCTGGTACGACGTGCTCGGCGTCACGCCGTCGCGCGAACGCAATCTCGACGAAGTCCGCGCCCAGGTCGAAAGCAAGTGGCGTGACGACCAGATCTCGACCAA
Source organism: Bradyrhizobium sp. (assembly GCA_013695565.1). Classification (GTDB taxonomy): domain Bacteria; phylum Pseudomonadota; class Alphaproteobacteria; order Rhizobiales; family Xanthobacteraceae; genus Bradyrhizobium. Next base: position 4,111 of record JACDAG010000131.1, on the reverse strand, counting down.
GCTGCGCGCGAAGGCGACCGAAATGGTCGGCAAGCTCGAGCGTGGCGGAACCATGGCCGAGGAAGCCGCGTCGATCGGGTCGAAGGTCGACACCGCCAGCGGTTTCCGGCGCGATGCCTCGCCAACAGGCGTGCCGTCGGGCGTGATCACCGCGGCGTTCCGCACCGCCAAGGATGGCGTTGGACAAACCTCCGGCGCCGGCGGCAGCGAGTGGATCGTGTTCCGCGTCACCGATGTCAACGTGCCCACGGCCGACGTCGCTTCTGACGAGGTCAAGAAACTGAAGGATACGCTGCTGCGTGGCCTCACCGACGAACAGGTCGCGCAATACGTCACGAAGATCGAGTCCGAGATCGGTACGACAATCAACCAGGCGGCGTTCGCACAGGTGACGGGCGCAAATAACTGACCCTTCCTGAAAGTTCATGCGATGGACGACCTCAAATCTATCATCGGAAAAGTCGCCACGGGCGCGACGCTGTCGCGTGAGGAGGCTGCCTCCGCCTTCGACAGCATGATGTCCGGCGAGGCAACGCCCTCGCAGATGGGTGGATTGTTGATGGCACTGCGGGTGCGCGGCGAAACGGTCGACGAGATCACCGGCGCGGTGTCGGCGATGCGCAGCAAGATGCTGCGGGTCAAGGCGCCCGCCGACGCGATCGACGTGGCCGGTACCGGCGGCGACGGCTCCGGTTCGGTCAATGTGTCGACCTGCGCTTCCTTCATTGTCGCGGGCGCCGGCGTGCCCGTTGCCAAACATGGCAACCGCGCGCTGTCGTCGCGCTCGGGGGCCGCCGACGTGTTGGCCTCGCTCGGGGTCAAGATCGATCTTGCGCCCGACCAGGTCGGCCGCTGCGTGCAGGAAGCCGGCATCGGTTTCATGTTCGCGCCGGCGCATCATCCCGCGATGAAGAACGTCGGTCCGACCCGGGTCGAACTCGCCACGCGCACGATCTTCAATTTGCTGGGCCCGCTCTCCAATCCGGCCGGCGTCAAGCGGCAGATGGTCGGCGTGTTCTCGCGGCACTGGGTGCAGCCACTGGCGCAGGTGCTGAAGAATCTCGGCTCGGACTCCGTCTGGGTCGTCCATGGCTCCGACGGGCTCGACGAAATCACCCTCACTGGCCCGAGTTTTGTCGCGAGCCTGGAGAACGGCAACATCCGCACCTTCGAGGTGACGCCGGAAGACGCCGGCCTGAGCCGCGTCGGCGGCGAGGCGTTGAAAGGCGGCGACGCCGATGCCAATGCGGTCGCGCTGCAAAGCGTGCTCAACGGCAAGCCGAGCGCCTATCGCGACGTCGCGCTGCTGAACGCCGCGGCGGCGCTGATCGTGGCCGGCCGCGCCAAGGATTTGAAGGAAGGCGTTACGATCGGAACCAAATCGCTCGACGGTGGTGCGGCCGCCGCAAAACTCAAACATTTGATCGCGGTTTCCAACGGCTGACCGCGGGAGCGCCTGACATGTCCGACATCCTGAGCAAGATCGAGACCTACAAGCGCGAGGAGATCGCCGCCGCCAAGCGTGAACGTCCGCTCGCGACGATCGAAGCGCTTGCGAAGTCGGCTTCGCCGTCGCGCGGCTTCCTGCGCGCGATCCGCGACAGACAGGCGCGTGGCGATTATGCGCTGATCGCGGAGGTGAAGAAGGCTTCACCCTCGAAGGGACTGATCCGCGCCGACTTCGATCCGCCGGCGCTTGCCAAAGCCTATGAGGCCGGCGGCGCTGCGTGCCTGTCGATTCTCACGGACACGCCCTCGTTCCAGGGCCATCTCGATTTCATGGTCGCGGCGCGCGCGGCGACGAATTTGCCGGTGCTGCGCAAGGATTTCCTGTTCGATACCTATCAGGTGGTCGAAGCCCGCGCCCATGGCGCCGACTGCATCCTGATCATCATGGCCGCGCTCGACGACGGCACGGCCAGAGATCTGGAAAATGCCGCCATCGCGCACGGCATGGACGTGCTGATCGAAATCCACGACCGCGCCGAACTCGATCGCGCGCTGAAACTCCGCTCGCCGATGATCGGCGTCAATAACCGCAATCTGCGGACGTTCGAGACCACGCTGGCTACCAGCGAGGCGCTGGCGCCGCTGATTCCCGGAGATCGCCTGATGGTCGGCGAAAGCGGCATCTTCACGCCCGCGGATCTCGCGCGTCTCGAGCGTGTCGGCATGTCGACCTTCCTGGTCGGCGAAAGCCTGATGCGCCAGGCCGACGTTACCGCGGCCACGCGGGCGCTGCTGGCCCGTACCGACGCGCCCCGCGCGACCGGGACCCGCTAGGCGATGGCGCGCAAAACTTTTAAAGGCAAAGCTTCCAACGACGGCGCCGCCCTCACCCACATCGATTCATCAGGCGAAGCACGGATGGTCGACGTATCGGCCAAGCCTGCGACCGAACGCATTGCGATTGCGGAAGGCCGCGTCGTCATGGCTAAGGCGACGCTTGAATTGATCGTCTCCGGCAACGCCAAAAAAGGCGACGTGCTCGGCACCGCCCGCATTGCCGGCATCATGGCGGCCAAGCGCACCTCGGACCTGATTCCGCTGTGCCACCCGCTGGCGCTGTCGAAGGTCACGCTCGACATCACACCCGACAAGAAGCTGCTGGGCTGCACCGTCCGCGCCACCGTGAAAGTTACCGGGCCGACGGGCGTCGAGATGGAAGCGTTGACGGCGGTGTCGGTGGCGTGCCTGACGATTTACGACATGATCAAGGCAGTCGAACGCGGCGTCCGCATCGAAGGGATTCATCTCGTCGAGAAAAAGGGCGGCAAGTCCGGACATTATCGCGCCGGGGACTAAGACGAACTTCTGCCTGATTAGCTGACCGGCGACGATCGGTGCGCCGGCCGTTTGCCCGCGCTAAATCATTTCAGCGACGTGCTGATCGTATTGAATTTTCCCTTGAGCGCGGTGCCGACGCCGTTGACCGCGGAAATGACGGCCAGCGCAATGCCGGCTGCGATCAGTCCGTATTCGATCGCGGTCGCGCCGCGCTCGTCAGCAATGAATTCCTTCAACATCTTTTTCATGACGCCCTCTACTCGGTACACGCAAACGCGGGGTGACAGCTTCGTATGCGGTGACAACTCGCAAACTACCTGCCAGGAGCACGCCTGAACACTTTCATGGGTTAGATGGTAAAGCATTGGGTTCACCGCGTTCGGCCGGCAAACAGTTCCGCGTCGTCAATGTGAGCGCGGCAATTTCTGCAGTTTCAAAACAGGAGCCGGTTTTGCGGTCAGATGGATTATCCGGCGTTGCGCTGGCGATCGCGATAGCTTCTGGTTTTCATCCGGTTCCCGCAGAGCGACGACATGCACCAGCGGCGTGTCGACGGTTTCGAGCGATCGAAAAACACCCGGCGGCATTCATCCGACGCGCACATCTTTAATCGATCGAGAGTTCCATTTCCGGAACCGTCGTAGAGTTCTGCGACAATTGGCGACAGCCCCGCGAGCGCATCTTCGCGCGCGCTCCGCAGCACCATGCTGCCGTCATTCGCTGCAGTGACGACCAGTGGAAAAAATTTCAGGGTTTTGTTCAGCGCCCGAACAGCGTCCTTGTTCCGGCTTCGCTCCAGCGGATCGCATTGCAGATAGTCGCGGATCAACGTCCGCAGTTCGATCGCGGCAACCAACATCGCCGGTGTGACCTTGGCGCCGGTCAACGACAGCCCGCGCTGCGCCATCCACGCCGCGAGTTCCCTCGTTTGCGTCAATTCATCGCCTTGCGGATGAAGCACACCGTGATGGGTGAAATGCCTGACGTCGAGCGTATTGGCGAAATCATAGAGATTGGCCAACTCGTCCGGCACGCCGAACTTTTTCGATTCCCGCGACATCGACACCAGTAAATCAGATTTACCGGTTGACAGCAACAGACACCAGTATAACTAATATACCGGTGTCCGTACCTCAGCGATAGTTACCAGAGGAAACCGCCATGAGTCATGAGGCAATTTGGCCCCGTACCGGCATTTTCTACGGCTGGTTCGTCGTCGCGGCAGCGTTCGCCGTGACCTTTGTCGGCTTCGGTTGCGCCTATACGTTCAGCGCCTTCCTCGAATCCCTGCAGCGCGAATTCGGCGCCTCGCGCGGCTCGGTAT
>JACDAG010000129.1 GCA_013695565.1 Bradyrhizobium sp. | reverse complement strand
CTCCGAAATCCTGCCGTAGCCTGATCGCTCCGCCCATCGCCGATCTCCCGAATCATTCCGGTCAGGCAAGAGAATCACAATGGCGGTCGCCCTACAAAATCGAATCAGCACTTTCGAAGGCTGGTATAACCCGATCACCTGGCGCAAAGTCTGCCTTCGCTACGGCTTCCTTGACCGGCTGACCTGGCTTTCGCCAGATCAGCAATATTTCGTTTGGCCGCTGGCGGAGTGTTTCGAGCTTGATGATCCGGGCTTCGACATTCCGAGCGATCATTGCAGTGCGACTTTCGGTGCATGGATCGCGATCCATTCCTGCACTGTTTTACATTTGTGAGGCACAATGGCGATGGGCCCGGTGGCATTTGCTATTTCCAATTGTTCTGCAGCCGTCGGTGGATCGCTGACGTGGATGACATAATTACGAGGCGGGTTGCGGAACTGTTCCAGCTTGGCAAGACGGCCTTCAAGGTTGCGGCTCACTTGCTCGTCATCCTTTCCAACCGCTCCAAACGTTCGGCCAGCTCAGCCGTTTCGAACGCCTTCACATAGCTGTCGATCAACTTGCCGATCTCGGCTGCGTCGGCAGGCGTCAGTTCCCCAGAAGCGACTGCGGCCAATATGGCGGACACGACAGCCGCGGCATCTTGGGCGCTGTTAATCGGTGGCAGTGTGAACGATACCGGCCGATCCTTCCGAGGGGGCAGAATGCGATCGAGGCAGAGCCGCAGGGCCGCGATATCGCCGGTCAGGGCAAGATCGATGGCCTTCTGCGTCAAAGCCGCTGCCTGACCGTCCAGAAGGGTCTCCAGGGCCATTGTCGTGGCGTTGCGTGAGCCTTTTGGACGGCCCTCGGGGTTACCGGATCGACCGGGCTGGAAACGGGTATCCGTCTGTTTTCGGCCTGTATTATCAGGGCTGGCCATCAGGTGAACTAATCCACATTAGCAAGGGGAAATATCGAATGGGTTACGTCATGCTGTTTAACGTTGCTACGCCAAAGCTAACGATGTTGAGGATGCTGCGAATTTTGAATGGATCTGGGAGATGATTCTGCACCATCGCCGGCTCGATCCGGCCGATCAGGCACCTTCGTTGCGCGGCTTGGGATGCATGGTTCGAACATCGTTTTAGGCATGCGGCTTAGATAGGCCAGGTCGGCAAAAATGCTAATCGGGAGGCCCGCTGCGAGAGCGCGGCCCCCCACAATCTGCCGCATTCCTATCACATGGTTTGGGTGGGGTATAAATCTCGATAGGTAATTTCCATGCGTTGGTTTTTCGGAACTTTAGTTACTCTCGTTGTGTGTCTCGGAATCTATGTCGGATCGGCGGTTGTTTCTCTCAGGGGCTTGGTCGATGCAGCCCGGGCGGGGGACGCGGCTGAAGTTCTTGCGCGGACGGATACGGCGCGTCTGCGCCGCTCCTTGGTGGATCAGATCGTTACCGCTTACCTGAAGCAGCTCGGCCGTGACAGGCCCGTAAGACCGCTGGAGCGATTAGCGGCTAATACCTATGGATCGTCGGTAGCAGACGCGATGATCGCGAAAATGCTCACGAGGGAGAATCTCACCGCGATTTTGAACAGGGGTGCAATCAGTACCGGGGGCGCTAGCACCGAGGTCCAGCGCCTAACTGAGATTGATACGTCCAAGGTGCTGGAAACCCTGAGGCGGATATCTCCCACAAAGCCGGTGGAATTTCTGATCCGTCTTGGCGAAAACGCCGATGCTGGCGGCGTAAGCCTTCATTTCCAAGGAGACGGATGGAAGCTTTCTGGCATCCAGCTGCCCGCTGCCGCAGTCCAGGTCCTCGCCCAAGACCTAGTAAACAGCAGGGGCAGGAACGGTTAGCACCGCGATCGATCCGGCATACGAAGCCTCGTGGCGCCTGGCCTATGCGCCGCCGCTGCAGGTTCATGGCCGGTTAATGTGGCGAGTGTCGGCGTCCTATGCGGACCGAAGGGGCTATAGCGGCGGCGTCGAGTACAACGGGCTTCTAACCGGGTTTAGGCTTCTCGGCCGCAACGTTGAAGGGGCCGGTCCCTAGTAGCGTGAAAGTCTGGGCTTCACATTCATCTACTATGACGGGCGATCGCGTCGAGAGGTATGAGTCGTTTTTGAAAAAGACCGCATAGGTACGTTGGGTTTTGGATTGCGCGTTAGTTCCTCTGATGCAAGACAGGTATTGTCCAGGCGCGAGCGGGTGAGCCTTTCGAACTGCGGAGATTTCAACGAGGCCAACTAGCTTCACCTCATCGGCCGCCATTTTAGCCCCGAGGATTGCGCTCGTTGGATTCGTCAATTATGGGCACGACGAAGGGCGGGGACTCAATGTCCGTGCTGGTGCAACCTCCCAAAACCACAAGGGGCAAAATGGTCGTCAGGCGCATTACAAAGCCACCCTTGGCCCGGATTTGAACCACTTCATTGGCAAGCCGATGGTGTAGCCTCGGCGTTGAAGCTCCGAAGGTGCTCGACCGAGTGCGGATGCGATCCGTTCAAGTGCTTCTCCGGTTTAGACAAGACGTCTAAAGAATATATCTTCCTCAGTTAGTCGAGCGTCGGGATGTTATTCGCATCACGAGTTTGTTACCCGACCGATTATCCGATGCCAACTCGCGGACCCAAATCAAGCGCCAATTGAGATGTAAGTATCTGATTGATTGGTGAGCGCGGTGGGACGCGAACCCACGCCCCTTGATTAAAAGTCACGACCGCCTCAACTCGCTCCAAATTGAGGGTCCAAAGTTCTCGCTGGAGGCACCTAAACTGGGCAACATTTGTTGCAACAGATTAAGTCCCTCTAAGACAAAACATCCCCACCGACGGAGGATGTCATCAGCTTATTTGTCGAAAGCTTCTTAGGAGTGGCACACCGGCTCGATCAAAGTACAGCTTGACGAGATTACTTGACCGGTCCCCTTTCAAATACGTCGAGAGGGCATCGATATCGCCGTCAAGGAACATAGCCAGAGCAACTCTGCTGACGATCCACGTCCCGCCGCCGACACGCCGCCCCAAGCCATGCTGAATGCACCAACTTCGCATGGTGCTAACGGACTTGCCTGCGACTAGTGCTGCACGGCTGAGCGAGAAGCCCTCGCGCGCGTCGTAGGGGATCAGCGTGAGGAAAACCTGGGGTTCGGGCGGCTTCACGTTACCGCCTCCGCCGTAAAGAACGCCGCAATCATGTCAGTGGCGCCAGGATCGTAAGGCGAGGCCAAAACATTGCAGATGGGTTCCTCAGCATGCTTCATTCCGGCAACTCCGAAAGCAGGATTCGGTTAGGCTGAAATTCGCGGCGGGACGTTAGAACAGCGTTGGAAGGTCGCCGGATTGTCGCCGCGCTATCAGTGAGGGCCACGACGTCGCCGCCCTGGATGAACAGCACCAGCCCCCACCATCCGATCCGAGGCCCAGGCCCCAGCGCGTGCACACTGAACAAATCCAAAGACGTCCAGCCCAGCGAATGCGCCGCTGATCCCCATCTCGTCAGGAAGTTCTCGGCATCCCTGAGCGCGTCATTCCATCGATCTGGCGACAGCCAATCCGGGCAAGAACGGCGTTCGAGCTCTGCCAAAATTGCATGCCATTCGGCCGGCGCCCGGCATGCTCGCCGTGATCCTCAGCCTCTGCAAAATTAGTGGTGGCAGTGGGGACAGTGGGGACACTCTGCCCAACCATTTGTAAATCTTGCTCTTTTCTGTCCCCACTCGCTGCAACACCATGTCCCCACTCAGAATCGAGTGGGGACACCCCTGCGCAACGAGTGGGGACAAAGTTAGCCCTCTCTCCCAGCGATTTCTTTGATTTGTCCCCACTGTCCCCACTGTCCCCACTCTTTTTGATCAGGGTCACCATGTCTCGGGAGAACGCTTCCAAGTCATGCTTCATTTGTATCCTCCAGGAAGGTCGATCGGACGTGGTAAAGGCGCATTTTCCCGTGGTCAGGAACGCGGATTGTCTTGGCGAGGTGCACGCCATCTCCACTGTCGATGTACCCCCTTTGCTTGAACACGGCGGCGGTGCGTCGCGGATCGAAGCCCGCACAAACCTCCTTCCATGCGGTCGGAGTGATGTAGAAATCCCAGCCATCGCCAACCTGCTGGCGGTAACCGGCAACGTCACGGATCGGCACTTTGGACGAGTTCTCTTCCCATGCAGGAATGAACCGGGCCATGCCGTTGGCGTGAAGGAACGACCGGACCTGCTCTATTCCGTCGCGAGTTTCAGCAGCATCGTGACCACCGCGAGCCTCTAACCAACCTGCGAAGCATTGACCCGCCGCTTTGATTGCTTCGCCCCGGATCCATGGCAGGATTTGATACTGCTGAGCCAGTTCTCCGCCGACAGCAATCAAGGCGAAGCGCTGAGCAACTCGTTCAATCTGACCATCCGCGCCGGCCGGAACATACTGCTCATTGAATGCCGCCATTATAGGCGCTACCTGCTTTTTCAGATCGTCAATTATCGGCACTATCGCCCCAAGATACTGTCGAGCGGCAACTCCATGATGCAGTTGGGTCGCTGATCGCAGGTGGCGTGCTAGCGCCTCCGGCGATGCAAACCCGTGCAGGTTCTCGAACATTCCCATTCCGGCCGCAGCATCGGCGGCAATGTCCACAATGCGAACTTGTTGACCGGCTGCCAGCTTCCGGCCCCGACCGTCTTCCGCCACCTTTTCAGCCAGTCCGATTTCTCCGGATGACAGGAACAGCACACGCCACTTGGCTGCCTTACGTGCCGATCCATCCCGCGAGCTGCGAGATTTGCCGGAACCGTTGGCGAGCATGTAAGCGGCTTCGCCTGCGTCTTTAGATGCAAGCTGGGAAAGCTCGTCCAGGCAAAGCAGCGTGTCGGAGTGACCGAGCGCAACACCCTCCAGTCCGTTTGCAGTCGCGCGCCATGACCGAACATAACCATTTGCATCGCCGCCGCCCCAGACACTGCCTGCTACATGCAGGGCTGTACTCTTGCCAGTTGATGATGCCCCCTTGAAGTGCAGACCGCCGCCTTCGGCCGAGCACGGGCCTACCAGCGGGCCGGCAAAGGCCGCCGAGATTGCAAGCACAAGCCGGCTATTACCGACGGCATACCGCGCAACGTTCTGCTGCCAGCTTTCAAGTGTTCCGTTCTGTCGGAATGAATGCTCGTGTGCCGTCGCACTCTGCAAAAGCAACGTGTCCCGCTGATCGACACCAAAACAGTCGTCGGGCATTACGAACGAATTGCTGTGCCAGCCAACCCGCTGGGTTGCTCGGGCGCGGTTGGGGCTTTTGACTTGGAGCAGGAACGAATTGAACAGGCCGCGGGCCGTCTGGCTCGGGGTGATGAAAAAGCCGCCATCGATCAGAATACGTCGCGCTTCCGAACCATCACCGGCAAGCGTCGATCGCGGCAAGGCAAACTGGTGGTCGCGGTCGTCGTGATCTTTCCAGTGGAGCAACACGCCCCAGCTTGCACCGTCCGTGTCGCGCGTCTCTGCCACGATATCGAAGTGCCCCGCGATTAACATGGCCGGCTTATCGAGGTCGTCAGGGTTTTGGTACATTAGGCCGCGATCGGAGAAGCTAAAGCCGAGAGGCAGCTTGCCCTTTTGCTCAGCGCGGCGGCCGACATGTTCTTCGGCGTGGCCGCTCTGCGGGGAATCTTCTGCCGTCGCTGTTTCGTTTGCGGCTGCTTCGTCGGGTTTCGCGCTGGCTTCTTCTGGATCTTCGCCAATCCAAATCCGAACGGCCTCGATCAACTCCCATTGCGGCGTTTCATCAATGCGCTGGTCAAGGTCCGATCGGGTGCGGCCGGCCGTCCAATCTGAAACATCACCCTTGGGCTCGGTGTCCGGGAAGTGCACTATCTTGACGCTGGCAGCGACACCGTGAGCCGTTACTGCTTTGCAGTCGGCATGCATCCTTCCGTCTTTGTCATTGTCGGAGAGGATGACTAGCGCACGCCCCTTGAGATACTCGCCGCAACCGTCCGGCAAACCATCGCCTGTTCCGCCAAACGTACATGCCAAAAGCCCAAGCCGCGCCAGCGTTTCCACATCTTTTTCTCCTTCGACCCAATGCAGCGCCCCGTCGGTTAAGAACGGATCGCTGCCGACGAAGTACGGCAACACCTGGAAGCCATCTGGTTTGCGGTACTGCCAGCCGGTTACGGCGCCATCCGCCACGCGATAGACATTGAAAGCATCGCCATCGTTGCGAATGATCTTGATTCGAACCGGGACACCGCCCTGCCGATAGACATGCCGGCGCTTTTCATCGTTGCGGATGCGCGGGCCTTCATCGCCAGCGACGACAAAGCGGGGCTTGCCGTCTTCGTCGGGCTTGATACGAGGCGGGAACGATTGCGGTGCGGACTGCGCCCGTTCAGGAGGGAGTGCGCCTACCGTCACCTTACCTGGCACCGCGGGCCGAATGTTGCCGGTTAGCGAATCCCGCGCCTCAGGTCTCACACCAAGAAAATCCGACAACTCACGAGCGGCATCTAGCTTCGACTGGCCGGTGAGGTAAGCGACCAGGTCGATCGCGTCTCCTCCCTCTCCGATCGCGAAGTCGGACCAAATCGCCTTGTCCAAGTTCACGCTGAATGACCCTAGGCTGGCGTCAGCCCTCATAGGATTCAGTGCGACCCATTCTCTTCCTTTCCGACGACCGCCCGGCAAATAGTGCTCTGCAATTCGATCCATTGAGGAGAGAGCAGCGCGCGACACCGCCGAAAAATCGACGCGACTATGCTGCTGGCCGGTTTGTGCGAATGCGTTGAGAATACCCATCAGGCAGCCCCTCCTTGATCGTCAGTTTCTTCATTCATGCTGAACTCGGCGCCTATTTCCTGCGCAGCCCGGATTGCATGGTCGAGGGCGTCATTGAGGACGATGTGCCGACCCAACAGCGCGTCGGTGCCTTCCGACTTCGACCGATGCGCAACGGCCCAGCATCCGCCCTCCGCGCCGTCTGGAAATACATAGACCGTGCCGTTGCCGCCCATCCGCCAAATCATGCCGCGCTCGGCGAGGCGTCTGGCCTCCGCTTCAGCGGCGGCTTTCGAAACGAAACTCAGGCGCGATGCGAACTGATGGCCGCGGAAATAGGCGAGAGCCCATCTGCCGAAATCAAGCTCGACGCGGATCGCGTTCGGTCGGATGCGCTTACGTGGAAAGGAAATGACGGTCATCACGCACCGCCTTTCGCGCGCCAGCAGTGCGCCGACATCCCGGATGCATTTTTGCGACGTTCGGCGGCCGCCTCGATCTCGCCGGCTCTGTTGAGTTCCGAGACCCTTGGCCGGATCGTCAGAATGCTTTCACCAAGATGATCGGCTATTTGATCGGCACTGAATGCAGCCGGGTGGCGGTCTTTCAGGAAGATGTGAACCCGATCGCGAACAGTCTTGGCGTGGGAATTAATGCGGCGGGCAGCTTCCTGGCTGAAGCCCGGAGCTTTCCACCCTGGAGAGTTGGGGTACGTCATCAGCGCACCTCCCGATCGGCGCCCAAGCCGGCGAGCCGGGCAACCGTTGCCGCGTGGGCAAGGGTGAGACCGTACCGGGCTGCCAGCTTTAGGACGGCACGGGACGGATGGGAGGTGACCGGTCGCCACGAAAACAGGTCGGGCAGGTCGTTATGCCTGTTGCGAGCCGGTGCTCGGCGGACTAGATATGAGGGCATTGAGAAAACCTTTCTATGGCCCGGCTGCACCCACCTTGGCGGGACGTGTGCACCGGGCCTTCTGCTGTGTTGGGGATAGGTTGGATTAGGCGGCGCTCTGCGCTTCCGAGGTCGAGCGGATCAGCGGACCGATTTTTGCACGGGCCCACGCGTCCAGGCCGGAAACGGGATACAACGGAAACCGACCGGCCATCCGGAAAGGCGGGCCGTCTGAACTCACACAAGCAAGCTTCGCAAGCGTTTTGGGGGAGCAGGGGACGTTGTGCTTCTCAACAACGTATTTTGCAGCCTCGGAACGCCTTAAGTGGCGCTCGGTCTGTTCCGTTATCGCATTCATGATGAGCCTCGCGTTTGAAGTAACGCGAGAATATGGGGGTATTGTCGGAAAGCTAATTCAGGCTTTGAAAGGAAAAATAAGATTCTAAATGGGCATTTAGATTCTAATCAAGGCGGAGGCATTAGCGGCTGCGCCTGCTACCAGGCGCTCACCTTCAACCCGAATATCATTCTTAGACTTTTCTGCCTTGTAGACATCGAGCGAGCGCATTCCCACTTTGTACGAAGATAGCGCGGCTTCGTTTGTGACCACGTCACCGGCAAACGACTTCAGCCAAGTAGGAAGAGAGCTCTTGAGATTTGTGCCGGGCCTTGTCAGTCGAGTAAGCTGCATTCGGTGCCGCTGAGCGACCAAGGTCACTGCATCATCCTGCTCAAGGCCGCCTACAATTAAGAACTGCACGCCAATGCAGAGGAACGACCTAATGCGCCATATTTCGCTGGTATCATTTTGTCGACCGCGCTTGCTTGGTTTTTCCAGTTTCTGGACTTTGAATAGTGGATGATTTATGCCCTCGACGACATCCTGCAGCGCCTCTGCCAGCTTGTGAAAATGACCCCCGGCTTCTCGCTGCCCGATATTTCTGAGCAGTCGCGCGACAGCCATGCTAGCCTGCACGTACTGCATTTGTTTTGTGGCTATAGAATGCTCGATTGAATCCGGGCCACCGTAATCAAATGTCAGTTGCACCTGCTCAGCGAACGCCTCCCATTGCTGAAAGAAGTTGGCGTCATAAAGGCTGGGAGCATCATCGTTCGATAATGACATTGTTGCACCTCCGCTGGAGCTTCCGCATAATGACGACGCCGCAGGCTGGTGCGGACCAGCTTTTCGGGAGCTACTCTAGCCGCGCCGATGGATCAGGCCATCCGCAATGGAATGACCTTGCTGGTCTTTCGTCCTGTCATGGCGTCGTCGATATGCCGCGCGATCCGATCGGCGGCGGCGAGCAGCACAGCATCGATCTTATGGATGTACCCTTCAGTCACACCGGCGCGAGAATGACCTATCAGGACTTTGATTGTCGGGAGAGAATAACCAAGGTCGTCGGCCGTCGAACCGAAGGAATGTCGCAAACCGTGGTTTGTGACTCCGGGCACGTCCTTGGCGGATATTTTCTTTAGCCAGCGGGTGAGACCCGTATGGTGTTTTTTGTCGTCTGTAATTGCAGGGAAGACGTATTTCGAATTGGATTTCGCCGACGCTTCCTTCAAAAGAGCAATGACGGGGGAACCTATCGGCCGAATGCTTTTGCCAGTCTTGGATGTCCCGAGTCGCAGCGCCATGCCGTTTACGTCAATATCCGTTTTAAGCAGGCCTTCTATTTCATCAAGTCGGCATCCCGCGAGAGCAACGGTCCGGCTGGCCATCACCGGTTGCCAATTTGCACCATTGATTTCTGCCGCTTCAATACATCGGCCAAGAGCCCGGTAGCCGACGTCGTCCAGGCGCCATTCCCGGGTATTGTCCTTCGGTCGCACAACACCGGTCGCAGGGTTATTCGGCCGATAGCCTTCCTGAACTGCGTAGGTGAGGATCCCGCCCAGCAGCCCCTTAGTCCGAGCAGCGGCACCGGGGCCGCCTCGGGTGATAGTGCGTTTGCGTTTAGCCGTCTTGAACTCGCCAGCGGTTTTGCCGGCAATGACGTCCTGGATAAACTTTCGGACGTCGGCGGGCGTGAGGTCCTTGACCGTCCGCTTCCCGATCAAAGGGATGATGTGGCGATCGACGCGCCCTTTGTCGGTGTAAAGCGTCGAAGAGCGCTTGTTGGTGCCACGCCTAGTTTGGATCAGGCCCTTTTCGGCTTTAATCAGGTATTCCCGGCAAAGCTCTTCGACGGTCATTGCACCGCGGGCCAGTTTCTTGCTTTCCGCTGGATCAGCTCCTTTTACGACCTCTGCTAAGGCCAGCTTGGCATGCCGGCGAGCTTCCTCCACCGTCAGCACACCGAATCGGCCCACGGTGAGCCGGCGGCTTCGGCCGTTGGCGTTCCGGTATTGCACAAGGAAGGACTTGGCGCCTGTCGTCTTGACCCTCAGACCGAACCCTGGGAGTTCGTCATCCCAAACGAATAACTCACCCTTTGCCGCGTTGGCGGCCTTTACGACCCTTTTCGTGAGTTTCGGCATGAGAACCCCTAGGTAAGCACCGGGTAAGCAGGCTACGGAAAACTGAGGTAACGACAGGAAGTTGTCGTAGCCCTCAAATCAGCACAAAAACACGGTACGTTGGCTGCTAGGTAATTTCAAGAAATTCGGGGTAAGCAGGGGGCATTATTATGACCTTGCCCTCTCAAGGCTGAAACAGGGGTTCGATTCCCCTAGGGAGCGCCATTCTCCATCATTCGGATCAAATCTGCGAACTCCGCGGATCCCGGTGGAAGAGATGACGATCTTTCAATCTCCATCTATCTTGGCGGCGAGGGACTCGGGCGACCTTTTTGCGTGGGCGGATTCTGGACATCGTCAATGAGCCGGAAAAATAAGATTCCACTTGCTGATCGTGTCGCCAATGCGGCTGAAGCAGCACTTGCCGCCAGGCATTTTGTGAGCCCCATCGACGTCCTCGTCGGGATCGGGTGGCTCGATCCTCGGGAGGTGGAGCGATGGCGCCGCGGGCAGACCGAATGTCTGGAGGGAGTTGTCAGAACCAATCTGCCGCGCATCTCGGAAGCTATCCGGCTATTCCGGTCTTGGGCGACCGAGCAAGGATTGCTCGCAAGCTCGACGGAGTATGTCGCGCGAGCGCCGCGCCGCCAGACGCTGCGCTTCAGCCGAAGTGCAGATCCTGCGATTGAAGCGTCATACAGGATGCATTGGGTTTCGCCCGAGCTATCCCGGAAGAAGCGCGAGCGTTTGTCGGAAAAGGCAAGCCGAGCCCCGGAACTGGTGGCTATCCAGCCATTGAACGCGGAGTGGAGATGCCATCGGTGCGGCGGCACCGGCGATCTTCTGGTGATGGAGACTCCCGGCCCGGCATGCCTGCGCTGCGTTGGCCTCGATGATCTCGAATATCTGCCCGCGGGCGATGCCTTACTCACGCGGCGCGTAAAGGCGAAGAGTACCCGATATGCCGTCGTCGTGCGCTTCAGCAGGACCCGCCGCCGTTACGAACGACAGGGTCTGCTGGTCGAGCCGCAGGCCCTGGCGGATGCGCAATGAGGCAAGCAGCGTATTTCCATCATGCTCCGCTCGGTCGTCCGTCCCGCGCTGCCACCGAATAGGTCGCCGGCCGCGCCGGGTCGGACGCGGAGCGGTTGAAGGCATGATGAACTCGCCAAGCGGATGCGGCCCAACAGACGATTCCGATCGGAGACTTGTTCCCAGATTACTTGACGCACTGCCATGACATCGACGGAATCTTCACTGTAGTTTTTAGGTCGGCCCGAATCAGTGAAGGAGGGGCACCATGGCGACGAACATGGCGCAGAAGCGAGCCAGGAAGGCGCAACGGCATAAACAACTCGTGGCAGCCAGGCGGAAAGCCGAGGCGTTGGAAGCAAGCCTTCCGGCCCAAGTGCTTCGCGCTGCCCAAGCGCCTATTCAACGCTGTCTGCTCACCGAGGACATTTTCGATATCGGTATGGGCACGGTGGTTCTGGCGCGCGGCGCCACACCCGATCGCTTCGCGATGAGTGTGTTCCTGATCGATGTCTTCTGCCTTGGCATCAAGAACGTGATGTTCAGAGCGGCCGATCGCGAAATCCTGGAGATGTATATGGACGCCTCGGCTGCCGCGTCGGCCATGGTGCCTGTCGATCCGAGTTACGCCCGCAAGCTGCTCCGCGACGTAGCCGCGTGGTCGCAATCTATCGATTTCGCGCCGCATCCGGACTTCGCCGCGGTGGAGCGGGCTTTCGGCGATGTCAGCGCGGACGCGAGCGACGCGGTATTCCAGTTCGGTCGCGACGGCAAGCCGGTCTATATTCCCGGCCCGAACGACACCGCAGCTCTCATTCGGCGCCGGGTCGAGCATCTGCAGAAGTATCTCGGCAACGACGGTTTCGGTTTTGAGGCGGTTGCTTAGTTGAAACCTCCGGTGGATTTCGCTGATTCTGGGGAGCCTGCCTGCCGCTTTCGAGGTAACTTCTTGCGGGGAGAGGTGCCTCATGACCAAAGCCAGACCGAAATCTTCCACAACCGAACAACATGCGAGGAAGATCGCGACCGCGATTGCCAAGGGCCGGCTGCCTGCCCCCACGTCCGATCTCGATCGATACCTGGAGGACTGCCCGGGCGAGATCTTCGCAGCCTTCGACGGGGCTGCGCGCCACATGCCGCCGGCGGGCAAGGATGATGCGCTTGCTTTCGGATACCTGTTCCTCATGCAGGCACTGCTCGAGCGTTTGCGATACCGCGCCGAACGCGGCTACGCGGACGCCGCCGAGTTGATCGCGAAGTTCCAGGCCGAGGTCGCCGCGCAGGCGGACGCGGAACGGATCGACGGTAATATGCTTGCCTTCGTGGGAAGCGCCCTGCATCAGGCGAGAATCCCGGCGGGGCCGGAGCTTGCCGAGGTTTCAGCGAGGCGGCATGTCAGCGATGAGAGCGGACCGATCCCGGCCGATATCAGGGCCGTCCTGGAGGACCTGATCGAGGCCTGCGGCGGCGATCCGTTCGGACTCGTTGGCTCGTTGGCCGAATTCGGTCATGCCATGCCGGAGGAGGCACGGAGCGCTCTCGTCGCCGGCCTTGCCCTCGCCGGCCAGCCGGACGCGCGTGCGGCGGCCGTGTTGTTCCTGCAGGATTCCAGTCCGGCTGTCCGCCGCGCCGCCGCCGGCGCGCTTGTCCAGGTCGCTTCGTCGCTGTCGCCTGTGGACCTTCGGCGACTGATTGCCGTGCGCAACTGGCGCCCCCAGAACGAACGCGCTGAAGTCGACGCCGTCGTTCGCAAGGCACGGACAGCCGGGATCGAGTGCGCACGATGGGAAGCGGGGGGCGTCGAGACGATTCTCGCCACCGCGATCGACGGCGCTGCAGCTCAAGCCTTCTTGTTGGTGTCGCCAGCCGGCCGCAAGAAGCGCATCTCGTCGATCTTGACCAAAGGCGGCATTGCGGATGCCTGGGTGGGTGACCCGGAATCGCGCCGCAGCATCGAGGCTGCGATGGCAGCAGCCGGAATGGACGCCCCGATGCTGGCCGTATCCCGATCTTATCTCGACCGCATGCTGTCGCATGCCTTGGCGCTCACTGCCGAGCGGGACGAGGCGCCGCCGCTCGGCCTCTTGCAGGTCGCGGAGACGATGGGCGGTGCCGATTGGCAATCGGCGCGAATGGACTTCAGTGCGACCCTTTCCGAGCTGATCGCGGGGCTTCCCAAGGCGATGCGTGATTCCGCGGCTGTTCCGGCAGTGCTGCGAAAGAGCGGTGAGCTGGATGGCCTCGCCGCCTTCGAACAGTCCTGGTTCGAGGATGATCCGGAGATGGCGCGGATCGTGGCAAGCGGAGGCACTCGCGGCCGCGCAAAGCTTGTCACCTATCTGCTACAGAGCGTCATTGCCCGCCGCCGCGACAAGTGGGCCGATCTGTTCTTGCATACAGCCCTGTGGATGCGCGAAGCGCCTCCCGATGCCGATCTATGCTGGCGCGAGCTCGCGATCGTTGCCGATGCAATCGCTCGCGGATGCGATCTGACGGAGATCGGGTTGATGCACAATATCGCGCAGCGCACCATCGCCGCGCTGGCCGGCGTGACGACGTGAATGCCTGCCGCTTGCGACGGAGGGCCGGCAAGCGTCACATTGGTTCGCCGAACGCGCCTTGCTGCCTGCGGCTCACCCGCATCGATTCGAGGGCCTCCGTCAAATTATATCGGGATTTCAATAGTATACGAGTTCGCAGTTTTGCTCTGAATGGCGCGCCAGCAAAATCAATAGTTTATCTGCTCGCCGTCTACGCCGTCGAATATCCGTCAAATAAACATTGGTGTGCGACGGATGACGTCCCGGACGGTATCCTTCGCCGAAGAGCTCTGAAGCAAATTGAGGTGCTCAACGCCAACGCAGCCTTTACGAACGAGGATGAGGTCGCAAAAACCTGGGAACGGTTGGCGCGCGATGCCCCGTAAATTTCGGTATCGCAGCAGGTCGTCTATTTCCTTTCCTTCAAAGACGGTGCCGCGACTATCACCCGAGGTCGCGCTATCTCATCCGATAAGGTGGACCCACGCCGAATGCCGGCGCGCCGTCGATCAGTTCTGAAAGCGCGTCCGCGATCATTTCATCTCCTGCAGCACCTTCCGCGCGCCAGCCAACAGAGCCTCGATCCGCTTTCGCTGGGCGATGGCGACCTTTGTGAAGCGGCCGTGCCTGCGCGCGTTCCGGTTTCTCTTCGGCGCGCCAGATCCCGGCGCACCGCCGTGCATGCGGCAGCGCCGTTTGCCGCGCACCGCCGGCGCCCGGCATGATGCGGCCGAGCGGGTCTTTGCGCCGCAACGCGGGCTCGCCAGCATCGGACCGGTAGGGGCGCGACCGTTCATGCTCGTGTTCGCCGCCTCCCGCCCTTGCGCGAAACGATCACGCTCGCATGCTGCGTGACGTTGCCGACGATGGCCTTGCCGCCATCCCCGACCGACACGTTCTGCACGGTGATGCCAGGCTCACCATTGTTGCGATAGCGGGTGAGCGCCTCGATCTGGGCCGGAAACGTGCGGGCCAGCCGGCCCAGTGCGCGTGCGGCGCTGTCTTGCCGGGCGATATCTTGCGCGGTGGTGAGGTGATGGGCACATCGCATCGCCAGCACATGAACGGACACCATCTGCGCCACCAGCATGGCCTCGATGGAATCCCTGGGCTTGATGCTTTCCACCATTGAAATCATGAAGGCGAGGTTGGACGGGTCAAGGTTCTTCCCCTTCATGCTGGCCTTCGCCAATTGTCTGAGGATGCCATACATCGCATCGCTGTCGGGCGCTCCCAATGCGTCTGCCATCATCTGTTCGCCAAGGTCCTGATCCGGATGGTCGATGGCGAATCCGTCCGGCAGGAGCTTTAGCCGCGGGGCCGCGGCCGCCCTGGTTTGGCCGGTTGCGGCGATTGGCGTTGTCGTGTTGAGTTCTGGAATTGGGTTCATGCGATGTCTCCTGGGGACGCGCGGATGGCAAGCGCGCGCCGCTGCCATTTCAATTGTCGGGGTTTTTGGCCTGTCATCGCACCGAGAGCCCGACGGGCTGGGCCAGGGGCGGTCTTACCAGTTACGCGATGATACAATCGTGCCCTGTGCCTCGCACAAGTCTAGTAGCATCAAGAGCCTGTTCGGCGCCAATGTGAGACACGCGCATCGCAAGCCGCAACGCGCAAGCGATCATGCGCCGCGCGCGAGCCGGTGCCATTTCAGTTGTCGGGATTTTTGGCCGGTCATCGCGCCGAGAGCCCGATGGGCAGGCCATGGGCGGTCTGAGCAAATGACGCGATGATGGAGATGTGCCCCTGATTTGCCCGACGTGTCAAAATGTTTTTGCGGGGTAAAGCATCCCTGCCGGCGCGCCCGGGTTACTTTGCATGGGGTTGTTTTCGATATTTTAGTCGGGAGCGAAAACAACAACGTCCACCATCCCAAGGCGCAAGAGGGCGATCCGAGCGCCAAACGTTGGAATTGTAAAGCAGTATCAATGATATAAAAGTTCATGGTGTTGCTCTGAATCGCGCGCCATACTGTCACGGTCGAAACAATGCTTCGCACCAAGACGAGGTGGGAGAGCACGGCTGCGAACATCGCAAGGCCGCTTCTCCCTCCAGGACCTCGCACTGCCTGAGAGATTCCGAATGGCCGACGTAACCGACAACGCCCCATCTGCTCCCGCGACCGACACATCTTTCCGGCCGCACTCTTCCCACTGGGGCGTGTTCTCTGCGCGCTGGCAGGGCGACGAACTCGAGGTTCGTCCGCATCCCGGCGATCCGGATCCGAACCAGATCATCGATAATTTTCCGGGCGCCTTGCGCCACCGCGCGCGCGTCGTGCAGCCGATGGTGCGCCGTGGCTGGCTCGAAGGAAAGCGCGGGCCGGATGCGCGCCGCGGACGTGACGAGTTCGTTCCGATGTCGTGGACGGATGCGCTGGACCTGCTCGGCGCCGAGCTCGGCCGTGTGCGGGACAATTATGGTCCGGGCGCGGTGTTCGGCGGCTCCTATGGCTGGTCGAGCGCGGGCCGCTTTCACCACGCACAAAGCCAGGTGCATCGCTTCCTGAACATCGCCATGGGCGGCTACGTCAAATCCGTCAACTCATACAGTTCGGGTGCGGCCACCGTCGTGGTGCCCCACATCATCGGCGACTACGAGCAGTTGACGAAGCGCAACGTGTCCTGGGAACAGATCGTCGAGCACAGCGATATCGTGCTCGCTTTCGGCGGCATGGCGTTGAAGAACAGCATGGTGGCCGGCGGCGGCACCAGCAAGCATGTCGAGCGTGGCGCGATGGCGCGCGCTGCGGCGCGCGGCTGCCAGTTCGTCCATGTCAGCCCGCTGCGTGGCGATTTGCCCGATGAAGCCCGCTCGCAATGGATCAGCAACATCCCCGGCACCGATGTCGCCTTGATGCTGGCGCTGGTGCACACTTTGGTTGTCGAGGGCCTGCACGACCGCGAATTCCTCAACCGCTATACGGTCGGCTGGCCGGTGTTCGAGCGCTACGTTCTGGGCGAGACGGACGGCCAGCCCAAGGACGCGGCATGGGCCGCGGCCATCGCGGGTGTCACGGCCGACACCATCGTGGCGCTCGCCCGAAAGCTGCACGGCCGCCGCGCCCTGATCGTGGTCTCGCACTCGCTGCAACGGGCCGAACATGGCGAGCAGCCGGTCTGGATGGGTGCGGTCCTTGCCGCCGCACTGGGGCAGATCGGTCTGCCGGGCGGCGGCTACGCCTACGCGCTCGGGGCCATCGCCTATTACGGACGGCGCTACAACGCCGTGTCGACGCCGACGCTGTCGCAGGCGCGCAACGGCGTTTCGGAATTCATCCCGGTTGCACGCATCGCCGACATGCTGCTCAATCCCGGCGGCACCTATCGCTACAACGGCATGACCAAGACCTATCCCGATATCCGTCTGGTTTACTGGGCCGGCGGCAACCCCTTCCATCATCATCAGGATATCAATCGCTTGCGGAAGGCGTTCGCGCAAGTCGATACGCTGGTGGTGCATGAATTGGGTTGGACCGCCACCGCGCGGCACGCCGATTTCGTTCTTCCCGCGACCATGACGCTGGAGCGCGAGGACATCGGTGCCAACCCCAACGATCCCTTGCTGGTGCCGATGCAGCGGATCGCACCGCCTTATGGTGAAGCGCGGGACGATTACGCCATTTTCTCCGACCTGGCCGAACGACTCGGCGCGCGCGAAGCGTTCACCGAAGGCCGCAACGTCCGCCAATGGCTGGAGCATCTCTATGAACCGACACGGACGGGGCTGGCGGCGCGCGGTTTGCCGGCGCCAAGCTTCGACGAATTCTGGGCGAGCGACGGCCTGATCGTGCCGGAACGACCTGACGATGGCGGACAGCTGCGTAGCTTCCGCAACGATCCGGAAGGCGCCAAGCTGCCGACACCCAGCGGCAAGATCGAGATATTTTCGGAAACCATTGCGAGTTTTGGCGAGGCCGACTGTCCCGGTCATCCGGCGTGGCTCGAGCGGGTGCAGGTGCCGGCGCCATCGGCGCCGCTCATCCTTGTCGCCAACCAGCCCGCGACGCGGTTGCATAGCCAGCTCGATTTCGGTGGCCATAGTGCAGCCTCGAAGCATCGCGGACGTGAAGTCGCACGCATGCATCCCGCCGACGCCGCCGCGCGCGGCATCACCGACGGCGACATCATTCGCCTGTTCAACGAGCTCGGGGCATGCCTTGCCGGCGTGCGCGTGACCGACGATATCCGGCAGGGTGTGGTCCAGCTGGCAACCGGCGCCTGGTACGATCCCGCCGACCCGCAGGAAGAAGCCTCGCTTTGCGTGCACGGCAATCCCAACGTTCTGACGCGGGATGTCGGCACCTCCTCCTTGGCGCAGGGCTGCACGGGACAACTGACGATCGCCGAGGTCGAGCGTTTTACCGGCAATCTGCCGCCGATCCAGGCCTACGATCCACCGGTGGCGGTGAAACGCGGAAGCTGAGTGATGGACAAAGTCGATCTCTGCTTCACGCCGGCCACGGAGCTGGTGGGTGCGATCCGCGCCAGGAAATTATCCGCCGTCGAAATCACATCGACGGTGCTGGAGCGCATCGCAGCGCTTGAGCCCAGGCTGAATGGTTTTTCGCATCTGGCGGCGGAGGAGGCGATGGACGCTGCGGCAAGCGCCGACGCCGCGCTCGCCAAGGGAGCGGCGATCGGACCGCTGCACGGCGTTCCCGTGACCATCAAGGATCTCGAACCGGTACGCGGCATGCCGTTCGAGCGTGGGACCAATTTGTTTCGCGGCCAGGTCGCGTCAGCCGATAATGTCGTGGTGGCGCGGCTCCGCGAAGCGGGCGCCATCATCCTCGGCAAGACCACGACGCCGGAATTCGGCTGGAAAGGCGTGAGCCAGAGCCCGGTCACCGGCGTGACGCATAATCCGTGGAAGCTCGGAATGAACGCCGGCGCATCGTCTTCCGGCGCGGGCGTCGGTGCGGCGGCGGGCTACGGTCCGCTGCATCAGGGCAGTGATGGCGCAGGTTCGATCCGGATGCCCGCGCATTTCTGCGGCGTCTATGGATTGAAGCCGACCTACGGCCGCGTGCCGCAATCGCCGATGACGCCGAGCGATAACACCGTGCATCTCGGCCCGTTGACGCGCACAGTCGCCGACGCGGCCCTGATGCTCAAGGTGATGGCCGGGCGTCATCCCGACGACCAGTCGAGCCTGGAAGGGCCGCCGGCCGACTACCCGGCCCATCTATCGAGCCGGCCGCGTACGCCGCGCATCGCGTTCAGTCCGGATCTCGGCCATGCCCGCGTCGATCCTGAGGTGGCGGCGTTGGTGCGCAAGGCGGCGGAGGCGTTCGAAACCGATCTCGGCTGGCACGTCGAACAGGTCAAGACGCCGTGGGGACCGAAGGGTCCCGAACTGGCGCGTTTCTTCTGGCCGGCGCATTACAGCCGCTACGCGGATCGCGTTGCCGAATTTCGCGACCGGATGGATCCCGGCTTTATCGCCTGCCTCGAGGCCGGCCTGAAGTTCAGCCTGTCCGATTACCTGAAGATGAAGGTGACAAAATTGGCCTACTGCGCCGAGATCCATCATTTCTTCGAGGATTGGGATTTCCTGCTGACGCCGTCGGTGTCGGTCGCGGCGTTCCCCGCGACGCAGCTGCAGCCCGATCACTGGCCGCAGCATCCCTGGGACTGGATGTCGTGGGCGGAGTTTTCCTACCCGTTCAACCTGGCGCAGAATCCGGCAGCGTCTGTTCCCTGCGGGTTCACTGCCGCCGGCTTGCCGCTGGGCTTGCAGATCGTCGGTCGGCGCTGCGACGATCTTGGGGTGCTGCAGATGTCCGCGGCTTTTGAGGCCGCACGGCCGTGGGCCTCAGCGCGTCCGCCGATCGCGTAAGAGGCCCGGCTCTTGCATGTGACGAGGCGTGCCCTTGCGTGGCGGGTCCGTTTGATGACACCTTGCGGTCGCTTCGGGCAGGGGACACCGTCCTGAAGACTGGTTGCGTTCGTTATTGGATTCCCGATGCTACTCCTGATCGCCCGGCGTCTTGCTATCGGCCTGCTGGTCGCGCTAACCGTGATGACGCTTGCCTTCATGCTGACGCGGCTGTCCGGCGATCTCGCGATCTCCATCGCCGGCCCTTCCGCGACGCAAGCCGACGTCGAGATCATACGCAAGGCCTACGGCCTCGATCGTCCGCAATATATCCAGTTCTTCAGCTGGGTCGGCCGCGCCCTGGTCGGCGATTTCGGCCAGAGTTACTTCTTCAAGGACAGCGTCTCAAACCTGATCGCGCGTCGCCTGCCGATCACGCTGACGCTCGGCCTGGTCGGCCTTAGCCTCGCTCTGGTGATCTCGATCCCGCTCGGCATCCTGGCCGCGGTCCGCGAGAACACCTGGCTCGACCGCGGCGTCACCATCTTCACGATGGTGGGGCAGGCGATCCCGAGCTTCTGGCTCGCGCTGATCCTGATGATCGTGCTGGGGCTCAACCTCGGTGTCCTGCCGATATCAGGCACCGGAACCTGGCAACATTTCGTGATGCCGGGCATCGTGCTCGCCTTCACGGCAATCCCGGCGCTGACGCGACTGACGCGCTCCGGCATGATCGAGGCGATGGCTTCCGACTACATCCGCACCGCGCGCGCCAAGGGCCTGTCGCGCGCGCGCATCATCTTCAAGCACGCGCTGCGCAACGCCGCGATCCCGGTTGTGTCGATCGCCGCGGTCCAACTCGGCTTCATGCTGGGCGGCTCGATCGTCATCGAAACGGTGTTCGCGCTGCATGGCGTCGGCTATCTCGGCTGGGAGAGCATCGCCAAGAACGATTTTCCGGTGGTGCAGGCGGTGGTGCTGGTGCTGGCCGCGATCTATATCGGCCTCACGCTGCTTTCCGATATCCTCAATGCATTGCTTGATCCGAGGCTTCGGACCGGATGAGCGAACCGATTGCACTTCATGCGCCCCTGACGTCGCGCGTCGGCATGACCGGTTTCGCGATCGGGATCGCGATCGTCGGTATCATCGCGCTAGCCGCGTTGATCGGCAATCAGCTGATTCCGCATGATCCGTTCAACCAGGATCTCGGCAATCGCCTCAAGCCGCCATTCTGGATGGAAGGCACCCAGTCCGGACATCTGCTCGGCACCGATCAACTCGGCCGCGATTATCTGGCGCGGCTGGTTTATGGCGGCCGCATTTCGCTGCTGATCGGCATCATGACAGTGATCACGTCGGGGCTGATCGGCATCACGCTCGGTGTGCTCGGTGGCTTCTTCGGCGGCCGGATCGATGACGCCGTGCTGTTCGCCATCACGACGCGGCTGTCGATACCCGTCGTGCTGGTCGCACTCGCCGTCGTTGGATTGATGGGGTCGGGTCTCGGGCTCGTGGTGGCGACGCTTGGGCTTTTGTTGTGGGACCGCTTCGCCGTCGTGGCGCGCGCGACCACGATGCAGATCCGCAGCCTCGACTATGTCAACGCCGCCCGCTGCGCCGGGGCCTCGACGCTGCATCTTTTGGTCAAGGAGATATTGCCGAACATCGCCAGCCACCTTGCCGTGGTGGCGACGCTGGAGATGGCGCTCGCAATCCTGCTCGAGGCCGCGTTGTCGTTCCTCGGCCTCGGCGTGCCGCCCCCGCTGCCGTCCTGGGGCCTGATGATCGCCGAGGGCAAGGATTACATGTTCTTCTCGCCCTGGGTGATCATGGTGCCCGGCGTGGCGCTGTTCGTGCTGGTGCTGGGAATCAATCTGGTCGGCGACGGCCTGCGTCATTTGCTCGGCTCGGAGCGGTTGCGATGAGTGCGCTGCTGGAGATCGAGAATCTCGAGGTGACGTTCGGCGGCCGCAGTGCGGCGGTGCGCGGCGCCTCGTTCCAGGTCGAGAAGGGCGAGACCCATTGCCTGGTCGGCGAATCCGGTTGCGGAAAGTCGGTGAGCGCGCTTGCGATCATGAACCTGCTCGCGCGTGGCGGCCAGCGCTCCGCCACGCGAATGAGCTTTGCCGGCACGGATTTATTATCGCTGTCGGACCGCGAGATGGCGCGCCTTCGCGGCAATCGCATCTCGATGATCTTCCAGGAGCCGATGACCAGCCTCAATCCTGCCTTCACGGTGGGCTCGCAAATGGCTGAAGTGCTGACCCGCCACAAGGGCGGCTCGCGCGCCGCAGCACTCGAGCGGGCGGTCGAACTGATGGGCCGCGTCGGCATCACCGCGCCGGAGATGCGGCTCGGCCAGTTTCCGCACCAGCTTTCGGGCGGCTTGCGACAGCGCGTCATGATCGCGATGGCGCTGATGTGCGATCCCGAATTGCTGGTCGCGGACGAGCCGACCACGGCACTCGACGTCACCGTGCAGGCGCAGATCCTGCGGCTCTTGGCGACGCTGAAGCGCGAATTCGGCCTTGCGATCCTGCTGATCACCCACGACC
>JACDAG010000316.1 GCA_013695565.1 Bradyrhizobium sp. | reverse complement strand
GCAATAACACTGCTACAAGGCGGTGTTCCGGTGCGTAATCTTGTTTTCTTGGTATAGCGAACCCCGGCTTCAGGTGTTCATTCCTCACCGTCAACGAATCGCGCCAGCGTCTCCGTACCGTAATTCTCTCCGGCCGACATCGCACAGATGCGTGAAAGCTGCACGTAAGGCAGGCCCGTTTCCTCGGCCGAGGCGTTGAACTGTGCCTGCACTTTCGCAAGGTCGCGCTTCGAGGTGACGGTTTCGGCGATATCGAGGCCGGCGTCGCGCAGGCACGCCACCATGTCTTTTGAGGTCACAAAGCCGTCCCACCCCAGAAAGCGCAGCATCATCTGGCCGGTATTGCCGCCGAGCCGGCTGCCGCGCTTGGCCAGCAGGTCGAGCAATCCGGCCTGGTCGGAGGAGGGCCATTTCAAAAGAAACTTGCCGAAGCTGCCATGTTCGCTCGCGATCTCGCGCACGAAGCTCGCATTGGCGCGCACCGACATGATCTTGGCGCCGTTGCGCACGATGCGCGTGTCCTTCATCAGCGTGTCCCAGAACTCGTCCGGCTGCAGCGTCAACGGCCCGGGCTTGAAGCCGAGAAACGCCTTTTCGAACCCGGGCCATTTGTTCTCGATCACGCTCCAGGCAAAGCCGGCCGAAAACACCCGCTTGGTCATCTCGGCGAGAATCCGGTCGTCGCCGAGTTTGGCCAGCGCCTTCGCCTCCGGCTTCGGCGGCAGCAGTTTCTGCAATGCTTTCGGTCCGCCCTTGCGCTTCTCGGCGCGCGCGCGAATGGTCTTGAATGGAATGGTCATGCATGAATCCTGCGGGCTATCTTTGGGGGGCAGCGCCGGACTTCAGCGCGAGTACTGTTAAGCCAAAATGGTTTTCACCAGCTCTCGTTCTGCAAGAATGAAGTCGAAGAACGCTGCAATACGCGGAACACGCCGGAGGTCAGGATGTGTCAACAGACGCCAACTTCGCGACAGTTCCGGGATTGGCCCCAGCACGCGTACGAGGTCTGGTTCGGCGTCACCGAGGGACGCGGGTAACGGACCAACGCCTATTCCCGCCTTCACCGCATGGATAAGGCCCAGCACGCTGTTGGTGCGCGCCGATATCTTGACATCAGGTGCTACGCTCCGCAGCCATATCGAGGCGCGGTGCATGCTCAGCGTCTCGTCGAAATCGACGAGCTGATGGTTTGGCAGATCATTCACCTGCTCCGGCTTTCCATGCTGTTCGATATATCCACGGCTCGCATACACCGCCCAGATCGAATCCGCGACCTTGCGACCCACCAGTTCGTCATCGGTATCGCCGGACCGGAAGGCAACGTCCGCTTCGCCCTTCGACAAATCGAGATAGCGGTCGCTCGTTACGAATTCGATTTTAAGCTTCGGATGATGGGTTTGGAAGCGGTCGATCAGTGCGGATTTGGTCATGCGGCCGATGATCGGTTCCGGACAGGTCACCCGGATCACGCCGGTGAGGTCGTGGGCCTCGTCGGTCACCCGCCGCTCGAAATCGACCACCGTGGCTTCAATGCGTTCGGCGTAGGGTATCAAATCCTCGCCGAATTTGGTCAGACGATAGCCCGATGGATGGCGCTTCACCAACGGCTGCCCGATCGCACGCTCCAGTTCAGTCAAGCGCCTCTGCACCGTCGATTGACTGAGCCCAAGCGATTTCCCAGCTGCAATCGTGCTGTGGTGCCGGGCAACGGCCAGAAAATACTTGAGATCGTTCCAGTCGAACATTGGGCGATTATGCACTTCTGCGGCGGGGTACCGCAATCCTGCGGCTTACGACGGCCGCACCGGCAGCCTAGGCTTCTGTGACCTGAGCCAAGTGACAGCGCACGTCGTTGCGACATCCGGGAGATCGAGATGAAAAGCCCGATACGGCCACTCGTTCTGGGGCTGATCACAATGGGGCTGGTGTCGTCAGCCATCGCGCAGCCTGCCAGGGCTGAATGTTCTCAACCCGTCAAAATCATTGTCTCGTACCCGCCCGGATCGCCGGACGATGTGATCGCCCGGATCCTTGCGCAAAAACTATCGGAGGCGGGCGGCCGGTTCTATGTTGAGAATCTACCTGGGGCGGGTGGGATGATTGGCACCGCGACCGCCGCCAAGGCATTGGCGGATGGCTGTACCATGGTCATCCTCAATCAAAACTTCGTCGTCCAGCCTGCTATCGGTGAAAAAACCGCATACGAGGTTCCCGATAGTTTTACGCCCGTCACGTTACTGATCGCGGCACCCGAAACGATTTCGGTCAATCCGTCGGTGCCGGCGACCACCATCAAGGAACTCGCCGCCCTGGTGAAGGCGAACCCGGGCAAATACAATTACGCGTCGCCCGGCTTTGGTTCATCGCCGCATCTGGCAAGCGAGCGGCTCTTCAAACATACGCTCGGTCTCGACCTCGTGCATGTCCCGTTCCAGGGCGGGCCTCCCGCCGTTACCTCGACGGTTGCCGGTCATACACAGATTTTGCATCTCACCCTTCCGGTCGTCGCCCCGCTCGTTCGCGACGGCAAACTTCGTATGCTGGCGATTGCCGATAAGACGCGTGCCCCGGAATTCCCCGACTTGCCCACTCTGGCGCAGGCCGGCCTGCCGAACCACGAGGTCGGATTTTGGAACGGCATCCTGGTGCCAAAGGGAACGCCTGAAAACATCGTTGAACTCAGGCATCGGCAAATCAGTCAGGTCATGGCGCTGCCCGAAGTGAAAAATCGACTGGGGGAACTGGGTTACACGACGATCAGTGGCTCACGAGGACAATTCGTTACGCATCTGGAGGCCGAGTTGACCAAATGGAAAGTTATCGTCCGCGAGAGCCACATCAAGGTTGAATGAAGTGATCTGAAACAGGCTTCCGGAACGCTGCGCGTCGGCAAGCCGTTTTGCAACGCATCACTGATTATCCGGAAAGGGCATGCCATGATTGGGGAATCCGCGGCCGACAATAATTTCGACACGGCGGCGACGCGGGCGCAGTGGAACCAGGTGGCCAAGGGCTGGAGCGACGCCGGTACCGTCATTCGGCCGTGGTTGCACAAGGCAACGCAGGCCATGCTCGGAATGGCCGGAGTAAAACCGGGCTTCCATGTACTCGATGTGGCAGCCGGCGCTGGCGACCAGACGTTGGACATCGCAGAACGGGTTGGTCCCCAGGGCTATGTATTGGCCACGGACCTCTCACCGGAGATTCTTCGATTTGCGGCGCAGCAGGCCGCCGCTGCTGGTTATCGCAATATCGAGACGCGCGTTGCGGACGGGCAGAAATTGCAGATCGAGGATTCGAGGTTTGACGCGGTGGTCTGTCGGCTCGGCCTGATGTTTTTCGGCGATCCGCTACAGGGATTGCGCGAGATGGCGCGGGTGCTCAAGCCCGGTGGTGGTGTCTGCACCATCGTGTTCGGGGCGCCGCAGGCCAATCCTTGTGTGACGACGTTGATGTCCACAGCGCTAAGACATGCCGGCTTGCTGCCGCCCGATCCCTTTCAATCCGGCGGACTACTAAGCCTCGGTAAGCCTGGCTTGATCGATGAGCTGGTCGGACAGGCGGGATTCCGCGAAATAGTAACGACCAGAATAGCGGCTCCATTCAATCTGCCGACGGCCAGGGATTACCTGAAATTCATCCGGACATCGGCGGGACCGATCGTCCAGATATTGCAGAGACTGGACACGGCAAAAGCCGAAGCGGCGTGGGCCGACATGGAGCAGGCGCTCGGTCGATATCAAACGCCGACCGGGTGGGAAGGTCCCAACGAACTGCTATTGACGGCGGGAAGGCGGTCGTAAGGAGCGATAGCCGGCGCCGTCTCTGCACAGTTTACGTTACGGGCAAGTCTATTCGGATTGCCAGAAATCAAGCCCCAAAATAAAAAATATTTCTCTTTATCCGAAGGACAAATCAGTGGCATATCCTTGGCCATCCCGTCCCGCTCAGAGGGGCGTTGGCCATCGTCGCTGGCGAGGGACGGGGATGCGGTGGACGCTGACTGACGAGCGCGACTGACGCGTACGGCAAAGGCGTGTGGTCCTGACGTCGCGTTGCTGACGTCTATGCACCTGGGAGACATTCGCTTTCCCAGGGCGCAACGGAGGCAAAAGAGCCGTTCTCCGGGGAGAGCACGCTATAAGCCGTAAAGCCATTGCGCAGGGAATGTCGGATGTTCTCCGCTGAACCTGTATGCTCGTGTACGCACTTTCTTGTGCACATTGCACATGAGACCGCGGGTGCAGCGCGCATCCGGCATTCCCTGCGCCCTCTGACTTGAAGAGGGCGGCAAGTTTCTGGCAAACCTCGGGCGATCAGCGCCGCGAGATCGTGAAAACTGTATCCACCGTCATTGTCTGCAACAAACGCGGAGCGTTTGTGCATGAGAGCGTAGCGAAGCAATCCACTCTTTCTTTGTTGGGCACGATGGATTGCTTCGCTTCGCTCGCAATGACGAATCTGAATATCATCGTAATATCAACACCATAGCCTGCTGTTAACGACGCAATGCAGCCTCCACCAACATTCCATGGCGCTTTGGCTGCGAATGGCCTAAAGGGTGCCTATCTCATTCAAATCGTTCGGGTCATGAGACCCGCGCATCCTCCAGCCGGCAGCCTCAATCGTATGGTTCGAGGCGTTGTCAGGCATTCCGGCGCAGATGCGCCCATTAAGGTTCTGATCTCGTGACATCCCTGACCACAAGTCCGCCGCTCGCCCGAGCCCTGGCCGAGCGCAATTTCGATTCCCTGACGCCGGTTCAGACCGCCGTGCTGGCGAATGACGCCTCCGGCCGTGATCTCCTGGTTTCGGCGCAGACCGGCTCCGGCAAAACCGTCGCCTACGGGCTGGCGATCGCCGCCGAACTGCTCGGCGATGCCGAGCGCTTCGAGCGGGCCGGCGCGCCGCTGGCGCTGATCGTTGCGCCGACGCGCGAACTGGCGCTTCAGGTCCATCGCGAACTTGCCTGGCTCTATCAATACGCCGATGCGCGCGTGGTTTCCTGCGTCGGCGGCATGGACCCGCGCCGCGAACAGCGCGAACTCGCGGCCGGTGCCCACATCGTGGTCGGCACGCCGGGCCGGCTGTGCGATCATCTAAGGCGCAACCGTCTCGACATTTCCGAATTGAAAGCCGTCGTGCTCGACGAGGCCGACGAAATGCTCGATCTCGGCTTTCGCGAGGATATGGAATTCATCCTCGAGACCACGCCGGAGACCCGCCGCACACTGCTGTTCTCTGCGACCCTGCCGCGCGTCATCGTCGCGCTGGCCAAGGAATATCAGCAAGAGGCTTTCCGTATCGAGGTCGGCGGCGACGAAGGCGGTCATGCCGACATCGATTACCGCGCCATCCGGATCGCAGCCGGCGATGTCGACCATGCGGTCGTCAACACCTTGCGCTTCTTCGAATCGCCGAGCGCGCTGGTGTTCTGCAATACCCGCGAAGCGGTGCGGCATCTGCAGGCAACCCTGTCGGAGCGCGGCTTCTCGGTCGTGGCCCTGTCGGGCGAATTGACCCAGAGCGAGCGCACCCACGCGCTGCAGGCACTGCGCGACGGTCGCGCCCGGGTCTGCGTCGCGACCGATGTCGCGGCGCGCGGTATCGATCTGCCGAGCCTCGATCTCGTCATCCACGCCGATATTCCGAACGATCCCGAAGTCATGCAGCATCGCTCCGGCCGCACCGGCCGCGCGGGGCGCAAGGGTGTGAGCGTGTTGCTGGTGCCGCCGGCGCGAAAGCGGCGTGCGGAAGTGCTGCTGAATTTGGCCGGCATCGATGCGAGCTGGGGTACCCCGCCGCAAGCCGATGAGATCCGCAAGCTCGACCAGGAGCGCATGCTGAAGGATGCGCTGTTCGCCGAAGAAACCACGCCCGAGGATTTGATGCTGGCGCAGGCCCTGCTCGCCGAGCGGTCCGCGGAAGATATTGCCGCGGCACTCGCCCGGCTCTATCGCGCGCGGCTGCCGTCGCCCGAAGACATCATCGATCCCGGCGAACATCGCAGCCGGGGCCGCGAGGATCGCGGCCGCGAACGCGACAGCCGGGCACCGCGCGGCAACGATCGCGACGCCGGGCCGCGGTCGAAGCCAAGAAACCCGTCGTCGAAGCCGTCGGCGCGCCACGTCATGGGCGAGGGCGGCGTCTGGTTCCGCGCCTCGATCGGCAGCCGCAAGAACGCGGAAGCGCGCTGGTTGTTGCCGATGATCTGCCGCCGCGGCGGCATCGACAAAACAGACATCGGCGCCATCCGCGTCATGGACACCACCACCGAGTTCGAGATTTCGGCGCGCGCAGCGGAATCCTTCGCGGTGAAGATCCGCCGTCCGGACAAGGAAGACAATATTCGCATCGAGGCGTTGCCCGATGGCCCGCAGGCCCAGCCGGCTGCCGAAACACGGCCGCCCGCACGCGAGCGTGAGGAGAGGGCGCCGAGGCCGCACGGCAAGCCGTGGCAGGATAAGCCCCGGGATGACAAAACTCGCGAAGACAAGCCGCGAGACGAAAAGCCCTGGAGCAACAAACCGCCCGGCGGAAAATCGCGCGATGCCAAGCCTTATGACGATAAGCTTCGCAGCGAAAAGCCATCTGGATTCGACAAGGAAAGGCGTTACGATAAAAAGCGGCCGTTCCGGGAGAAGCCCGCTTACGCCGGCAAGCCGAAGATTGACGGCGCTACGAAACCTGCATTTGCGAAGAAGAAAAAGAAGAAATTCCGCGACTGATTAGAGGCGCTTCATGCACAAAACCGGGATCGACCGTCGTTCCCTCCTTGCGCTGATCGCCAGCGCCTTCACTCCCACCGCGGCGCAAGCCGCGCCATACCCGTCGCGGCCGATCAGGATCATCGTGCCGTTCGGGCCCGGCGGCTCCGGCGACATCACCGCCCGCCTGATCGGCAAGCAGATCGAGGAGCGGACCAAACAAGCCGTCGTCATCGACAACCGTCCGGGCGCCAACGGCATCATCGGCACCATGGCGGTGAAGACCGCCGAGCCCGACGGCTACACGGTGCTGCTGATCACCACCTCGACCCACGCCGCCAATATGAGTCTGGTGCGCAATCTCGCCTACGATCCGGCAAAGGATTTCACCATCGTCGGGGTATTCCGCTCCAGCGGCAGCTATTTCATGGTGCGGCCGCAGGCGCCGTGGCGCGATCTCGCCGGCTTCATTGCGGCTGCCAGGGCCGCTCCCGGCAAACTGACGTTCGGCCATTTCAACGCGTCATCGCGCACGCCGCCGGAATATCTAAGTCGTTTGGCCGGAATCGAACTGCAGGGCGTGCCGTATCGGGCGATCGCCAATGCGGTCGCTGATCTGATCAGCGGTGAAATCCACTGCCTGTGCATGGATACGACGGCGTCGAATCAGTATCTGCAGAACAACCAACTGCGTCCTTTGGCGATCACGCGATTGACCCGGGCGTCGGCGACGCCTGACGTGCCCGCGGTCGCCGAGACCTTTCCGGGATTCCAGCTCACGGGTTTCCTCGGCATGGCCGTTCCATCCGCCACGTCGAAGGAAATCGTGGTGCAGTTACACGGGCTGATCAACGAGGCCCAGACCTCGCCCGAGGTGCGCCGGCGGATGGACGAGTTCGGCCTGTCCTACGACATCACCGATCTCGCCGCCTGCGAGGCGGAGGTGCGGGCCGAGCGCGAGCGCTGGACCGAATATACGAGAGTGGCCGGCATCCAGCCGGAGTGATCTCACGCTCATATCCTCGTGAACGGGCCAAAATGCGGAACTTGCGCCAATTGAAATGATGATAATCATATATAGCAACGAACCAGCTCAAACGCAGGAGAGATAGATGGGAACGGCGATTGTTATCGGTGTTGGGCCTGATCAGGGGCTGGGCGCGCAACTCTGCAAGCGGTTCGCCGCCGAAGGCCTCAACGTTCTCGTGGCCGGCCGCACCAAAGCGGCGCTCGATGCGGTCGTTTCCGACATCGTCGCGGCCGGCGGGCGCGCAACTGCCGTCGTTGCCGACGCCACCAGTGAAGCCGATACTATCGCCCTGTTCGACAAGGCCGGCGCCGACCTCGAACTCGCGATCTACAACGCCGGAAACAATACGGCCGGCAAGATCATCGACATGACGGCCGACTATTTCGAACAAAGCTGGCGCGTGGTGTGCTTCGGCGGCTTCCTGTTCGGGCGCGAGGCGGTTCGCCGCATGGCGCCCAAGGGGGCAGGGAGCTTGCTCTTCACCGGCGCGAGCGCCTCGCTTCGCGGTCGCTCGGGTTACGGCGCCTTCAATTCGTCGAAGGCGGGC
Source organism: Bradyrhizobium sp. (assembly GCA_013695565.1). Taxonomy (GTDB): domain Bacteria; phylum Pseudomonadota; class Alphaproteobacteria; order Rhizobiales; family Xanthobacteraceae; genus Bradyrhizobium. Next base: position 2,577 of record JACDAG010000316.1, on the reverse strand, counting down.
TTGCGCACGTTGGCGCAGGCGATGGCCAAGGAATATGCCGGCGACGGCATCCATGTCGGCCACGTTGTTGTTGACGGTGCGATCGGCGGCGAAAAGATCAAGACGCGTTTCCCGGAGGCCGCCAGCCGCGAGGAGCGCTTGATCAGCATCGAGGGCATCGTCGATGGCTTTGTGTTCCTGCACAAACAACCGCCGCGCGCCTGGTCGTTCGAACTCGATGTCCGGACCCAGCACGAGAAATGGTGATCGGCTTTCCCAACGGGCGATGATTGTGGCATGAGTCATTCCAACGATTTGCCTGCAGGAAACCACATGCCCGCCTTTCCGACCTCGACCACCGTCCTCGATTCCATCCTGTTCCGCGACGCCTTCGGCACGCCGGCGATGCGCGAGGTATTTTCGGATTTCAGCCTGATCTCGCGCTACGCCGAAGTCGAGGTCGCGCTGGCGAGGGCCGAGGCGCGCTGCGGCGTGATCCCGGCGGAGGCGGCGGAGGAAATCGCCAGGCGTACCGATGTCTCGGCTTTCGATTTCGACCTCTTGCGCAGCGAGACGGACATCGTCGGCTACCCGATCCTGCCGCTGGTGCACCAGATGGCGAAGCAATGCGGCGACGCCGGCCGCTACGTGCATTGGGGCGCGACCACGCAGGACATCATGGATACCGCTGTGGTCCTGCAGGTCCGCGCCGGCCTTGAGATCATCGAGGCGGATATCTCGGCCCTGCGCGGCATCCTCGCTAACCTCTCGAAGCGCTATCGCGATACGCCGATGGCGGGACGCACCCATCTGCAGCAGGCGCTACCGGTGACGTTCGGCTACAAAACCGCGATTTATCTGGCGATGTTCGACCGTCATGCCGAGCGTCTCGCGCAATTGAAGCCGCGCGTCCTGGTCGGCCAGTTCGCCGGTGCCGCCGGCACGCTCGCCTCGATCGGCGACAAGGGGTTTGCTGTTCAGAAGGCGCTGTGCGAGGAACTCGGGCTCGGCGTTCCCGTCTCGACCTGGCACGTCGCGCGCGACGGGCTCGCCGAAGTCATCAATTTCTTCGGCCTCGTCACCGGCTCGCTCGGCAAGATCGCGCTCGACATCATGATCATGGCCTCGACCGAATTCGGCGAACTCTACGAACCCTTCGTCAAGGGCCGCGGCGCGTCATCGACCATGCCGCAGAAGCGCAATCCGATCTCGTCGGAACTGATGCTGGCGGCGTGCAAGGGCGTACGCCAGCATGCCGGTCTGATGCTGGATGCGATGGTGCAGGATTTTGAGCGCGCCACCGGCCCATGGCATGCCGAGTGGATGGCGATCCCGGAAAGCTTTGTACTCACTGCTGGCGCGCTGCATCAGGCGAAATTCGCCCTCGGCGGCCTGATTGTCGACGAGAAAAAGATGTCCGAAAATCTCGACATCAGCCGCGGGCTGATCGTCGCCGAAGCCGTGATGATGGGGCTCGCTCCCGACATCGGCCGGCAGGAGGCGCATGATGTCGTCTATGACGCCTGTAGAATGGCCAATGAGAAAAGCATGACGCTGGCGGACGCGCTGTCCGCCGATCCGCGGGTCGCATCGCGCATCGATCGCGCGACCATCGATCGCCTGACCTCGCCGAAGAACTATCTCGGCCTCGCGCCCGAGATGGTGGATCGCGTGCTGGCGTCGTCCGGGCGTTGAAGGATCGCACCGGTTCGCCTATCTCTGTATCAACGATTGATTTGAGGGCCTGTCATGACCGCACACGAACGTAATTTTTCGACGCCGATCGATCCCGTGAAACTCGACCGCCTCGCCGAGGTCGCGGTCAGGGTCGGCTTGCAGCTGCAGCCGGGGCAGGATCTGCTGCTGACCGCGCCGTCGGCGGCGCTGCCGCTGGTGCGCAAGATTGCCGAGCACGCCTACAAGGCCGGTGCCGGGCTGGTGACACCGTTTTTGTCCGACGAGGAGATCACGCTGTCGCGCTATCGCTACGGCCACAATGACGGTTTCGATCGTGCCGCCGGTTGGCTCTATGAGGGTATGGCAAAGGCGTTCGCCGCCAACACCGCGCGGCTCGCGATCGTCGGCGACAATCCGATGCTGCTGTCGGGCGAGGATCCGACCAAGGTCGCTCGCGCCAGCAAGGCCAATTCGATGGCCTATCAGCCGGCGCTGGAAAAGATCGTCAATTTCGAAACCAACTGGAACATCATCGCCTATCCGAGCCAGGCATGGGCAAAGCAGGTATTCCCTGATGTGGCGGAAGATGTCGCGATAGCAAAGCTGGCGGACGCCATCTTTGCGGCCTCGCGCGTCGATCAGGATGGCGCGGTCGCGGCATGGGAAAAGCATAACGCGGTGCTGCGCGAGCGCACCCAATGGCTGAACGGCCAGCGTTTCCACGCGCTGAAATACTCGGGGCCGGGAACTGATCTCACGATCGGCCTTGCGGATGGCCATGAATGGGAAGGCGGCGCGTCGATGGCCAAGAACGGCATCACCTGCAACGCCAACATCCCGACCGAGGAAGTCTTCACCACGCCGCATTGCCGCCGCGTGAACGGGCATGTCGTCAGTTCCAAGCCGCTGTCATATCAGGGC
>JACDAG010000309.1 GCA_013695565.1 Bradyrhizobium sp. | reverse complement strand
GCCCTGATCCACGCTTCCGACGGCGCGGCCGACGGAATCCGCAAATTGGACGCGATCGTCCGCCAAAAGCACGGAAATCCTGATGAATCGCAGGAATTCCCGGTCCGATTTCCAATCGTCAATGTTTTGACGTCGGAAGAATTGGATTTGGCACTGGGGCGGTCAAATGTGATACATGCTGCCCTGCTCGCGGGCCCGGCGAGCAAGACGTTCCTGTCGCGCTGCCAGATCCTGGTCCGATACCGGATGGCCGATGCCGACAAGACCGCCGATGCGGCCAGAAATTCTGACTAACAAGACCTGCTTCGAAGACGTAATTCAATGACTGTGCGGATACGCACAACGCAACAAGATTAGGACTGCTGAATGGTTGATACCAAATCGCCTGGCGACAAGACTTTGAGTGTCCCGACCAAGACCTTGACGCTCAAGCCGCGCGTCGAGACGGGCACCGTACGCCAGAGCTTCAGCCATGGCCGGACCAAGCAGGTCGTGGTCGAAAAGCGTGGCAAGCGCCGCGTCGGCAGCGACGCGCCCGGTGAAACGCATGCGCCCGAGCCTGTGGTTGCCAAGCCGGCGCCGGTCGTCGCCAAGGCGCCGCCCGCCCGCCCGGCAGCGCCTCGCGCCGGTTCCGGCGTGGTGTTGCGCACGCTGACCGAGGATGAACGTTCCGCACGCGCCAGCGCGCTCGCCGATGCCAAGGTCCGCGACATCGAAGAACGCCGCCTGGCGGAAGAAGAAGCCAAGCGCCGCAGCAGCAAGGAAGGCATCGAGCAGGCCGAACGCGAAGCCGCCGAAGCGCGCCGCAAGGCCGAGGAAGACCGTCACCGCCTGGAAGAAGAAGCCAAGCGCAAGGCCGAACTCGAAGCCAAGAAGCGATTTGGCGAAGCCGAAGCCAAGACCGCAACGACGACCGCACCCGGCACCACCACGGCGCGCCCCGCGGCTCGCCCGACGGCGTCGGCAGTGCCGCCCGCGCGTGCGCCCGGCGTTGCCGCCGACGGCTCCGACGAGGATGAAGGTCCGCGCCAGATCCGCCGTGGCCCCGGTGGCGTCATGCGCCCCGCGGTTCCGCCAAAGACGACCCACAAGCCCGGCCCGCAAAAGGAACGCGGCCGCCTGACGCTGGTCACCGCGCTGGATGCCGACAATGTGCGCGAGCGTTCGATCGCCTCGTTCCGCCGCCGCACCCAGCGCCTGAAGGGACACGCCTCGAACGAGCCGAAGGAAAAGATCATCCGCGAAGTGGTGATCCCGGAAGCCATCAACATCCAGGAACTCGCCAACCGCATGTCGGAACGCGCGGTCGACGTCATCCGCCTGCTGATGAAGCAGGGAGCGATGCACAAGATCACCGACGTGATCGATGCCGACACCGCGCAGCTGATCGCCGAGGAAATGGGCCACACCGTCAAGCGCGTGGCCGCGTCCGACGTCGAAGAAGGCCTGTTCGACATCGTCGACGATTCCACCGACACCGAGCCGCGTTCGCCGGTCGTGACCGTGATGGGCCACGTCGATCACGGCAAGACCTCGCTGCTCGACGCGCTCCGCCATGCCAACGTGGTGTCCGGCGAAGCCGGCGGCATCACGCAGCATATCGGCGCCTATCAGGTGACCTCGCCGGAGAGCGGCAAGAAGATCACCTTCATCGATACGCCCGGCCATGCCGCGTTCACCGCGATGCGTGCGCGCGGCGCCAAGGTCACCGATATCGTGATCCTGGTGGTCGCGGCCGATGACGGCGTCATGCCGCAGACGATCGAGGCGATCAACCACGCCAAGGCGGCGAAGGTTCCGATGATCATCGCGATCAACAAGATCGACAAGCCCGACGCCAAGCCGGAGCGCGTGCGCACCGAATTGCTGCAGCACGAGGTTCAGGTCGAATCGTTCGGCGGCGAAGTCGTCGACGTCGAGGTATCAGCCAAGAACAAGACCAATCTCGACAAGCTCCTGGAGATGATCGCGCTTCAGGCCGAATTGCTCGATCTCAAGACCAACGCGGAACGTCCCGCCGAAGGCACCGTGATCGAAGCCCGACTCGACCGCGGCCGCGGCCCGGTTGCGACCGTGCTGGTACAGCGCGGAACCCTGCGCATCGGCGATATCATCGTGGCCGGCGCCGAGATGGGCCGCGTCCGCGCCCTCATCAACGATCAGGGCGTCAACATCGACGAGGCCGGACCTTCGGTGCCGGTCGAAGTGCTCGGCTTCAACGGTCCGCCGGAAGCCGGCGATCGCATGGCCGTGGTCGAGAATGAAGCCCGCGCCCGCCAGGTCACGAGCTATCGCGCCCATCAAAAGCGCGAGAACGCCGCTGCCTCGATTTCCGGCATGCGCGGCTCGCTCGAACAGATGATGTCGCAGCTCAAGACGTCGGGCCGCAAGGATTTCCCGCTGATCATCAAGGCCGACGTGCAAGGTTCGCTCGAAGCCATTTTGGGATCGCTGGAAAAGCTCGGCACCGACGAAGTCGCCGCGCGCATCCTGCACGCCGGCGTCGGCGGCATCTCCGAATCCGACGTGACGCTGGCGGAAGGCTTCAACGCCGCCATCATCGGCTTCTCGGTCCGCGCCAACAAGGAGGCGGCCGCGGCCGCCAAGCGCAACGGCATCGAGATCCGCTACTACAATATCATCTACGATCTCGTTGACGACATCAAAAAGGCGATGTCCGGCCTGCTCGCGCCGACGCTGCGCGAAACCATGCTGGGCAATGCGCAGATCCTGGAAGTGTTCAACATTTCCAAGGTCGGCAAGGTCGCCGGCTGCCGTGTCACCGACGGCAACGTGGAACGCGGCGCCAATGTTCGCCTGATTCGCGACAACGTCGTTGTGCATGAAGGCAAGCTCTCGACACTGAAGCGCTTCAAGGACGAAGTGAAGGAAGTGCAGTCCGGCCAGGAATGTGGCATGGCGTTCGAGAATTACGGCGATATGCGTCCCGGCGACGTTATCGAGTGTTATCGCGTGGAGACGATCCAGCGCAGCCTGTAAGTCTGAACCTTACGGCTTCGTCAGGAGAAGATCGACGTCATGCCCGGCCAAAAGCGCGAAGCCAAGTCTTCGCATCGATGAGCCGGGCATCCACGTCCCAGGGAATTCAGCAGCAGAAAAGACGTCGATGGCCCGGAATAGCCCGGCCGCGACGGATTTGTTTTTTGAGAGACCACATGCCCCGGCACCACAGCAAGAGTTCCGCCCCCGGCGGATCGCAACGTCAATTGCGCGTCGGCGAGACCGTACGCCATGCGGTCGCCGATATTCTGTCGCAGGGTAACGTCCATGACCCCGATCTCGAGGGTCACATCATCACGGTTCCGGAGGTGCGTATGTCACCGGACCTGAAGCTTGCGACCATCTATGTGATGCCGCTCGGCGGACGCGACACCGATGTCGTGCTGGCGGCGCTCGCGCGCAACAAGAAGTTCCTTCGCGGCGAGATCGCACACCGCGTTAACCTGAAATTCTCCCCTGATCTTCGCTTCCGCGTCGACGAACGATTCGATGAAGCAGAACGGATCGAGAAATTACTGAGAACACCTGCGGTGCAGAAAGACCTCGCACCCGATTCGGACGACAAGTGATGATTGTGACCACAGCCAACGGCGTGATCGATTCGCAAAATGCCGAATCGCATGACGCCGAAAAAAATATTTTTACCGAGGTGCGCAACGAAGATTCGCGGCGCGGCGACGATACCCGGCGCGGCAATAACGACCCGCGCCAGAACAAGGGCAAGCAGCAACGCCAGAATAACCAGCCGCGCCGCGACAAGCGCGACGTCCATGGCTGGGTGATTCTCGACAAGCCGATCGGCATGACCTCGACGCACGCGGTCGCCGTTCTCAAGCGCCTGTTCCAGGCCAAGCGCGCCGGCCATGCCGGTACCCTCGATCCGCTCGCCTCGGGCGGCTTGCCGATCGCGCTGGGTGAGGCCACCAAGACGGTCCCGTTCGTGATGGACGGCCGCAAGCGCTACCGCTTCACGGTAACCTGGGGCGAGGAACGCGATACGGACGATACCGAGGGCCGGGCGGTCAAGACCAGCGAGCTCAGGCCCTCCGCCGAGGCGATCCGGGAGCTGCTGCCGCAATTCACCGGCCTGATCGAGCAGATCCCGCCGCAATATTCGGCGATCAAGGTCCAGGGCGAACGGGCCTACGATCTGGCGCGGGACGGCGAAACCGTCGAATTGAAGCCGCGGCCGATCGAAATTCACGAATTAACCCTTGTAGAACATGGAGATAACGGCGAGTCCGTGTTCGAGGCCGAGTGCGGCAAGGGAACCTATGTCCGGGCGCTGGCCCGCGACATCGGCCGGATTCTGGGCTGTTTCGGCCATATCAGCGCCTTGCGGCGGACCCTGGTCGGTCCATTCCGCGAAGCGGACATGATTCCGCTGGAACAGTTGGAGGCTTTATGTAATAGAGCCGCGTCGGGCGAGGGCAGCCTCGCCGACGCGCTTTTGCCCGTTGAGACCGCGCTGGACGACATCCCGGCACTGGCCGTCACACGGGCTGATGCGGCAAGGCTCCACCGGGGCCAGGCCGTTTTGTTGCGCGGAC
>JACDAG010000128.1 GCA_013695565.1 Bradyrhizobium sp. | reverse complement strand
CTCCGAAATCCTGCCGTAGCCTGATCGCTCCGCCCATCGCCGATCTCCCGAATCATTCCGGTCAGGCAAGAGAATCACAATGGCGGTCGCCCTACAAAATCGAATCAGCACTTTCGAAGGCTGGTATTAGGAGGAAGCACAACCAGAGGGACGGCTTCGCCCAGGCAATTTCGGCCAAGACTATTTTGCAGAGGGTGGCAACAGCCCGGCCTTCGCGACAGCGGACGCGGCCTCTGGCGAGGCGAGGAAGCGGATCAGCGCGCTTGCCGCCTCAGGCTGCTGCACCGTACTGGTGAGTGCGCCGACGAATGCGAAACCAGGCTGCAGCTCGGCCGGAATCGTTCCGACAAAGGTCACGCCTCGGACGCGGATCAGCTCGCTGACCTGCTGGAAGCCGATTTCCGCCTCGCCGCGCGCGACCACCTTGGCCACCGGCTCGCCGGTCGGCGGACCGCGCACCCCGCGGCTCTTGCGCGCGATCTGCTCGGCGATGCCGAGTTGGGCGAACAGTTTGGTCGACAAATAGGTACCGCTGCTGCTGTCCGAATAGGCGATCGATTTCGCCGCCAGCAGCGTGTTCCGGAACGCCTCGACACTGCCGATATCTGGCTTTGCCGCGCCTTCCCGCACCACCATGCCGATCAGCGAGCGCGCGAATTCCACCTTGCTGTCGGCACGCAGCAATCCGCTGCTGCCGAGCTTGTCGGCGGCCCCACCATCCAGGATCACGACGTCGGCGGCCTCGCCGCGCGCGAGCCGGGTCGGAATGGATTCCAGCGAATCCCCCATCGATGGACCGCGCGTCGTGACCAGACGGTGGCCGCTGGCGCGCTCGAAGGCGGGAGCCAGCTCGGAATAGGCGTTATAAAAGCCGGCCGAGATCATCACGCGCACATCAGCGGCCGATGCGGTCCCCGACATCGCCAGGATGACCACGCCGATCACGGATAGAAATCGAACGAGCAACCTCGGATTCATCGGGCGTCTCCGGCCTCGGTTCGTTGCGCAACGCCGATTCAAGCCTGCATCTTCTTCTGCGCCATTTCGATGGCAAGCAGGATCGCCGCGCGGGCGGCTCCGATGTTCGCGATTCCCTTGCCGGCGATGTCGTAGGCCGTTCCATGGGCGGGCGTGCAGATCGGAAACGGAAAGCCGCCCAGCAACGTCACGCCGCGATCGAAGCCCATCAGCTTCATCGCGATCTGGCCCTGGTCATGATACATCGTCAGCACGGCGTCGAATGCGCCGCTTTTGGCGCGCAGGAACACGGTATCCGCGGGAAACGGACCTTCGGTCGCGATCCCGTCAGCGACGGCTTGCTCCACCGCGGGTCCGATCGCATCGATCTCTTCCCGCCCGAAATTTCCGCCATCGCCGGCATGGGGATTGAGCCCGGCGACCGCGATGCGCGGCCGCTTGAACCCGGCGGTTCGCATCGAGGCATCCGTCAGCCGGAGCGCGCGCAACACGCGTTCTCCCGTGATATGCGACGCGACCTCGGCCAGCGGAATATGCGACGTGACGCGCGCGTTCCATAGCCCATCCAGCACGTTGAATTCGCTGGCCGGGCCGTCGAGCCCGACCACGTCGGCCGAAAAGCTGATCTCGTCGTCATAGACAGGGTGCGCGAGGCGCATCGCATTCTTGTTGAAGGGCGTAAAGCAGACGGCATCGGCCCGGCCGTCACGCCCCATCGTCAGCGCATGACGATAATTCGCCAGCGCAAACCGGCCGCCTTCGGCGGTCGCGGTGCTTTGTGCGACCGAGGCCGGATCGAGGTGGCCGAGATCGATAAATATAGGTGCCCGCTCTTCCTTCGAGAGGTCGGCATCGGGCGCTGCCGGGATCAAATCAAGCTTTACGCCGGCAACGCGCGCGCCGTCGTTGAGCACGCGGCGGTCGCCGATGACGACAATCCGGGCCTCGGCGACGACCTCATCGAGGGCGAGGAGTTTGGCCGTCAGTTCCGGGCTGATGCCGGCGGGATCCCCCATCGCCAGCGCTATGGTCGGTCTCTTCATTCCCCGGGCCTTTCTGCGATCAATTTGTTCGGTGCGATCATCATGGCTTTACCTGTGACCCCTGCATCATCCGGGCGATGGTGCGCCAGATCACCGGCATCAGCAGCAGCGCCGCGCCAAGCAGGATCAGCGTCGTCACCAGCGGTTTGGCAAAAAATATTCCAAGCGAGCCACGCGACATCAGCATGGACTGGCGAAATGCATCTTCCGCCTTGTCGCCAATCACGATCGCGAGCACCAACGGCGCCAGCGGGTAATGAAGCTTCTTGAACAGATATCCGAGCACACCGAATCCCATCATCAGCATGACGTCGAGATAGGAGTTGGAAACCGAAAAGGCGCCGACCGTACAGAGGATGACGATGACCGGCGCGATGATGAAGAACGGCACGCGCATCAGTGCCGCGAAGATCGGCACCGTCAGCAGCACCAGGACCACGGCCACGACGTTGCCGAGATACATCGAAGCGATCAAACCCCAGACAAAATCCTTTTGCTCGACGAACAGCATCGGTCCGGGATTGAGGCCCCAGATCATCAGGCCGCCCATCATCACGGCTGCGGTCGCCGAGCCGGGGATACCCAGCGCCAGCATCGGAAGCAGGGCGCTGGTGCCGGCGGCATGATCCGCGGCCTCCGGAGCGACGATGCCTTCCGGCTCGCCCTTGCCGAAGTTCGCGCGCCGGGGTGAAAGCCGTTTGGCGATACCGTAGCTCATGAACGAAGCGGCGGTCGGGCCTCCCGGCGTAATCCCCATCCAGCAGCCGATCGCAGCACTTCGCAGCAGCGCCCAGCTATATCGGGGAAGACCGGCGAGCGTGCGGAAGACCTCGCGCCACTCCACCTTGGACGAGATCGCCTTGACGTGAAACTCCTCTTCCACGGCAATCAGCAATTCACCGATACCGAACAGGCCCATCACCGCGACCACGAAGCTGACACCCTTCACCATCTCGTCGATGCCCATGGTGAGCCGCACGCTGCCGGAGACCGTATCTATCCCGACGGCCGCCAGCGCAAAGCCGATGGCGAGCGACACCAGCGTCTTGACCGGCGGCGAGCCGCCCATGCCGACGAAGCTCGCAAACGCGAGAAAATAAACCGCGAAATATTCCGGCGGTCCGAACGCCAGCGCCACTTGCGCGACCCATGACGCGCAGAGCGTGATGAGCACGACACCGGCGAGCGCGCCAAAGGCCGCCGAACCGAACGCCGTTGCCAGCGCCGTGGTCGGCCTGCCGTCGCGCGCCATCGGATAGCCGTCAAACGTGGTCGCGACCGAGGAGGGCTCGCCTGGAATATTGAACAGGATGGAAGTAACGGAGCCGCCGAACAGGGCGCCCCAATACATCGAGGACAGCAGGATGATGGCCGATACCGGTTGCATGCCGAAAGTGAGCGGCAGCAGCAGCGAGACACCGTTGGGCGCCCCGAGGCCGGGCAGCACGCCGACGAGAATGCCGAGCAGCACGCCGATCACCATCAGGAAAATGTGATTGCCTGACAGTGCGATGCCAAAACCATGGACGAGAGCTTCGAGATTTTCCAACCAAAGCGCTCCCTTAAAAACCCATGAGGGCGCCGAGCACACCGCGCGGCAACGAGATCTGGAACGTCTTCTCGAAGATCAGATAGAGCGCCAGCGCTGAGCCGATTGCAGCGAGCGCGGCAACGAGCAGCGAGCCGCGTTTGTTCCAGGCCAGCGCGCCGAACACATAGAGCGCCGCGGCCGGACACATCCCGATCAGCGGAATGATTCCGACAAAGACCGCGGCAGGCACGAACAATAAGGCGATCCGCCTGAGTTCGCTGGGCCCGAGGACGACGGCCCGGGCGTGCAGCCATCCCTGCACCAGATTGAACACACTGCCGGCCAGGATGACGAGGCCGACGATGAACGGAAAGGTGCCGGACTCGACACCGGCGGCGGACCAGCCGATGCCGTTGTCGAGGCTGGAGACGGCGACGGCGGCGCCGAACGCCCCGGTGATGAGCGCGGTCGCCGATTCCAGGCTGCGTCCAGATACCATGATCCCAGCCCTAGTTGGCGATCAGCCAACCCTCATCGGCGGCAACCTTACGGGTGCGTTCGATGTCGTCCTTGATGAACTTGCTGAAGGCATCACCGGTCAGGAAGGTGTCGGTTTGCGAGGTCCGCTCGATATATTCCTTCCATTCCGGCGTCGCCTGCACCTTCTTCATCAGATCGACATAGAAGGCGGCCTGATCGGCGGTCACCTTTCCCGGCAGCCAGACCGTGCGCGGTTGCTGGAACTGCGAAATCGCAAGGCCGGATTCAGCGCAGGTCGGGATGTCGTGCCAGTTTTGTGTTGCCGTGACCTTGGGTCCGTCAGGCAGGCGCTGCGGGCTGAAGGCGCATAGCGGGCGCTGGGTGCTGCCCTTCCACTGCCCGATACTTTCGCTGGGATTGTTGACGTGGGCGTCGACATGACCGCCGGCCAGTTGCACCGCAGCTTCCGCGCCGCTCTTGAAGGGAATGTAGACGAACTTCACCTTCGCCGCCTTGTCGATCATGCGGGTGAGGGTTTCGTCGGTGTCCTTGGACTGCGCGCCGCCCATCTTGAAATCGCCCGCCGGCTTGGCGGCGACGGCTTTGAGAAAATCCTGCACGTTCTGATAGGGCGCATCCTGCTTCACCCAGAGCAGAAACTCGTCCTGCACCATCGCGGCAATCGGCGTCAGGTCGGTGTAATTATAGGCGACCTTGGAGACCATCGGTTGGGTCCAGGCATTCGATGTGCCGAACACGATCTTGTAGGGATCGCCCGCCATGGCCTTGGTGTAGGTATAGCCTTCGGCGCCGCTGCCGCCGGCCTTGTTGACGACGACGATCGGCTGTTCGACCAGTTTATATTTGGTGATGATGTTCTGGACCGCGCGGGCAAAATTATCGGTGCCCCCGCCGGGGCCTGCCGTTGCAATGAATTCGATCGGCTTGGCCGGTTGCCACGCGGCATTGGCCGCTCCCGTGAGCCCGATTGAAAGACCGAAGGCGATCGCAGCGAATTTCGGCTTCTGAGACATCTAGTCCTCCCGTGTATATTGATTTTGCTTTCTTGCTCTCGGCGTTTTCCGGCTCTTGCGTCAGCCTACTCCGTCTCCGGTAAATTCTGCCGCAGCAATGGCGCCCTCCTTGTGAAGCGCTGTAATTTCCTCGGCGTCAAAACCGTAAGCGCCGAGGATGGCATCGGTGTGCTCGCCGTAGAGCGGCGCGCCCGACCGCACCTTGCCGGGCGTCTGCGAGAACTTGATCGGCAATCCGATCGTCTTGACGCGGCCGAGCGTGGAATGCTCGACCTCGACCACCATCTCGCGTGCGATTGTCTGCGGGTCGGCGAGGGCTTGCAGCATGTCGTTGACGGGCCCGCAGGGAACGCCGGCCTCCTCCAGCGCCGCCAGCCAATATTCGGCGGGTTTTGTCTTGAAGCGCGCCGTGAGCAGGTCTTCCAGTTCCTTCAAATGTCCCATTCGGTCGGCGCCGGTCACAAACCGCGGATCCCGCGCCAGTTCGGTTGCATCGAGCACTTCGAGCGTGCGCATCCAGTTTTTTTGATTGGCGCCGCCGACCACGATCCACTTGTCGGAGGTTTCGAACGCCTGGTAGGGCGCGTTCAGCGGATGGGCCGAGCCCATCGCCCGCGGCGCGACCCCGGTCGCGAGCGCGATCGCCGATTGCCAATAGGTCTGCACCAGCGCCGCCTCGAACAGCGAGGTCTCGACCCACTGCCCCTCCCCGGTCTTGAGGCGATGGCTGTAGGCCGCGAGGATACCC
>JACDAG010000306.1 GCA_013695565.1 Bradyrhizobium sp. | reverse complement strand
TGTGATTCAAATGACTCACTTTTGTCTTTTTGAGTCTCGACACTCGATAAATACAAGAAGCTACTGTGCCCCAAGTGTTTGTTGCGACTCGCGAATTTTTTCCCGGGACAGCCCTGCGCTTGCGGGGGAGGGTTGGGGTGGGGGTGTCTCCGCGAGTAACACTCTTCGTGGGGAGAGAGCCCCCACCCGGATCGCATCTAGCGATGCGATCCGACCTAAGAGCGAGCTTCGCTCGTCTCGACCCCCGCAAGCGGGAGAGGTGAAGACAACCCCCACCGTCGTCGTCGCCAAACAAAACAATGCGCTGCAGATCTATGCGCTCGACGATCTTGCGGCGCGTTCCGGTCTCGAGATCGGCCTGCCGCTCGCCAATGCCCGCGCCATCTGTCCGGAATTGACGGTGTTCGATGCCGATCCCGTCGCGGACGCCAAAACGCTTGGCGATATCGCCGACTGGTGCGATCGCTTCACGCCGCTGGTGGCGCTCGATGCCCCGCATGGGCTATTTTTGGACATCACCGGCTGCGCCCATCTGTTCGGCGGCGAGCGCGCGCTGCTGCAGACCCTGTGCGGCGCGCTGACCCGAAGAGGGTTTGTCGTCAGCGCCGGCATCGCCGGGACTTCGATTTGCGCGCGCACCATGACGCGCCATGCGTCGGGAAAGATCATTGCCGACGGCGAGGAGGCCGATGCGGTTGGCCCGCTGCCGATATCCGCGCTCGGCGCCGATGCCGTCATCACCAGCGGTCTTCGCCGGGCCGGGCTGAAAACCATCGGCGACGTCGCCGCGCGCGCCCGCCACGAGATCACGGCACGGTTCGGCGCCGGCTTCACCAATTTGCTCGAACACGCGCTGGGGCAGGGCGATGCTCCGATCAGCCCGCGAAAACCGCTGCCGGATTACATCGTCGAGAAACGCTTTGCCGAGCCGGTCGCCACCGACACGGTCATCGCGATCAATCTGTCGGCGATTGCCAAAACGCTGGTCACGGCGATGGACCGGCAGGCTAAGGGCGCGCGGCGGCTGGAGGCGAGTTTCTTCCGCACCGATGGCGCGGTGCGCACGATTATGGTCGATACCGGCCGTCCGGTGACCAGGCCTGCGGTAATCGACCGGCTGTTTCGCGAACGGCTCGATGCCTTGAACGATCCGCTCGATCCCGGTTTCGGCTTCGATCTCATTCGCCTGTCCGCCAGCCGCACCGAAATCGTGGTGCAGCAGCAGCGCGATCTCGACGCCACCATCCATGACAATGACGAACTGGCCGCGCTGATCGATCGCATCGCGGCGCGGATTGGAGGAAAGCGCGTCGTCGTGCACCTGCCGCAGAATACGCATATTCCGGAACGCGCGGTACTCGCGGTATCAGCGCAGCATCATCTGGCGGCCGCGACGCAGGCGGCCTGGCCTGATCGGATCGCGACTGAGCCGCCCTTGCGGCCGCTGCGGCTGTTCGAGAAACCTGAACCCATCAAGGTGCCGTTTGCATCCGTGCCCGACGGCCCGCCGCATCAATTCACCTGGCGCCGCGTCACGCATGCGGTGGTGCGGGTCGAAGGCCCCGAACGCATCGCGATGGAATGGTGGAAGCAGAACGGCAAAGCGCTGACACGGGATTATTTCCGCATCGAGGACGCCGAAGGGCTGCGGTTCTGGGTTTACCGCGATGGGCTCTATGAAGGCGAAGTAACGGACGGCGAGGGCGAACCCGTTCCACCAAAGTGGTTCGTGCACGGGCTGTTCGCATGAACAACCTCGGTGCACCAACGCCTGCCTATGCCGAGATCGGCATCACCACGAACTTCTCCTTCCTGCGCGGCGGGTCTGATCCGCGCGCCTATGTGCATGAGGCGAGCCGGCTTCTTATTCCCGTGATCGGCATCGCCGATCGCAATACGCTGGCCGGCGTGGTTCGCGCCTGGAAGGAACTAGACAATCCCGAAATCACGCACAAGCCAAAGCTCTTGATCGGCGCGCGTCTCGTCTTCATGGACGGCACGCCGGATATTCTGGTCTATCCGCGCGACCGCGCCGCCTATGGCCGGTTATGCCAGCTGCTCACCCGCGGCAAGCGCGGCGGCGATGCCGAGCGGGTCGCCAAGGGCGAATGTCACCTCGGGTTGGACGATCTGCTGGAATTTTCCGAAGGCCAGCTGCTGGTGCTGACGCTGCCGCATCGCTTTGACTCCGCGGAGGCTTTGAAAATTCTCGACCGTCTGAAGGAAGGCCGCACCGATGGCGTCTGGC
>JACDAG010000281.1 GCA_013695565.1 Bradyrhizobium sp. | reverse complement strand
ATCGCCTCTTCCGGCGATTTGGCTTCCAGGATGTCGCTGACCTCGATCAGGTGGCCGGAAAACGCGAACGAGCGTACATCAGAGACGACTTCATGCAGGCTGTGGATCAGCAGCAGGAAGAAATCGGATACCCGCGCCACCGAGCCCGAGACGTCGCAGATCGCGATGATCCTGGGCTTGTCGCGGTGGCGTCGTTTCCAGGCGGTGAGAAACGGCACACCGCCCCAGGCGGCATTGCGCCGGATGGTCCGGCGCACGTCGAGATGGCCGCGGCGCTGACGTTTGCGCGGCTTGCTGTAACGCTCGCGCAGCCGCCGCGCGATCTGGCGGATCAGGAGCCGCATCTGCTCGACCTGCCGCGGCTCGATCCGCGACAGCGGCGCGTTGCGCAAGATCTCGTTGCGCAAATTCTCGGTTTCCTCGCGGCCGTACAGCATCAGCGCCTGCGAGACGGTCTCGCGCACGGTGTCGCGCAAGCCGTCCAGCGCGGCCTGCAGCCGTTCTGCTAATGCCGGGTTGGTCGCCGTCAGCGCGTCGAGATCGTCGCGCAGCCGCTGGATGCCCATCTGGTCAAGGATGCGGCCGGAGAAGATGCCGCGCTGCGTGAAGTAGCGGATGTCGGACAGCGATGCGGCATTCGATGCGTTGGCGATCGCGGCGGCCATCGCGTTGCGGTCCTGCGATAGCAGCATCTGCGCGAGCTGGCCGAGATCCTGGGCCTGGTCGCCGCCATCGGCGGCGCCTTGCGCATCGGGAGCGTCGCCGGATTCCGGCGTGTCGGACTTGTCCGTCTCGCTGTCTTCGGGCGGCGGTTGCGACGGCTCAGGCTGGTCGAAGAACAGATCGAAGCAGTCGCCGAGCGCCTTCTTCTCGTCCTGGGTCTTGGCGAGCGTCAGCAAGAACGTATCACGCAGGACAGTGCGGTCGCTGAAGCCGACCTTGGAGACCGCGCGCATCGCATCGATGCTTTCGGCCGGCGAGAGCCTGACGCCTGCGCCCCGCGCCGCACGAAAGAAGCGATGCAGGTTCTCTCTCATCCCACGCTATCCGAAGACGTTCTGGCGTGAGGCCTTGGAGATGAAGCTGGAGACCTGAGGCAGCGTGGCCTCGATATCCGCCTCGTATTTCAACAGCACGTTCAGCGTATCCTTGACGATCTCGTGACCCAATTCGGGCGCCTGCAGCAGGACCAGCACACGCGCCCAGTCGATGGTTTCGCTCACCGACGGCAGTTTCTTCAGATCGAGCGTGCGGACTTCGTGGATGAAGCCGACCATCTGCTTGCGCAGGGTCTGCGAAATGCCGGGCACGCGGCTTTCGACGATGCGCTCTTCCAGCCTCTGCTCGGGGAAGCCGATGTGAAGATGGAGGCAGCGCCGCTTCAGCGCGTCGCCGAGATCGCGCTCGCTGTTCGAGGTCAGGATCACGGTGGGGGCTTTGATGGCGGTAATGGTCCCGAGTTCGGGAAGCGTGACCTGGAAGTCGCTGAGGATTTCCAGCAGCAGCGATTCGAACTCGGCGTCCGACTTGTCGATTTCGTCGATCAGGAGCACGCAGCCGGCGGGCTGTTCCAGCGCCTGCAGCAGCGGTCGCGGTTCGACGAATTCCTTCGAAAAGAACACGTCGCCGAAATCATGCAATTGCGCCAGCGCGTCGTGCAGCGTCTCGGCGCCGCCGAGCACTTCGCCGAGCTTGTCTTTGAGGATCTGCGTGTACAGAAGCTGCTTGGCGTATTTCCACTCATAGAGCGCCTTGGCTTCGTCCAGTCCCTCATAGCATTGCAGGCGGATCATCTTCAGCCCGCGCCACGCCGCAATCGCCTTCGCAAGCTCGGTCTTGCCGACGCCGGCAGGGCCTTCGACCAGGATGGGTTTGTCGATCTGTTGCGACAGATAGACCGCGGTCGCGATCTGCCGGCTCGCAATATAGCCTTGCGCGGCAAGCCCTTTTTCAACGGCCTCGATCGAGGCGTTCGGCCCTGTTTCAGCCACGGGTTTCAACTCCGAATTCCACTGGATTTCAGAGTGTTCTGCCTGCGTTCCCAGCAAAGAACAAGCCTCGTTTGGTCATACGGCGACGGCAAATTCGGCTAATTCCGCCTAGCGCAATGAGAGTCCGGTAGCGGCCTCGAGCTCGGTGATCGCCTGCGCGGCATTGAGCACCTTGATCGTGGTCATGCCCATCTCGCGCGCCGGTTTCAGATTGACGCCGAGATCGTCGAGATAGACGCAGTTCTTCGGGTCGACCTTCAGTGTCTCGACCATCATCCGGTAGATGCGCGGATCGGGCTTGCGCAGGCCGATCTTGGCGGACTCGATGACGTGATCGAACAGCACCATGACCTCGGCGACATAGAGCGAGCGGCCGCTGCGGCTGCCGATCGCGTTGGCGGGAAGGTTATTGGTGATGCAGCCGGTCTTGAACCTGGCCTTGACGCGCTTGAGCGCCTCGACCATTTCGGGGCGCAGATCGCCCGAGAGCAGCGGCAGCACATCCTTGCCGCGGACCTCCGCGCCCAGCGCTTTGGATTCCGTGGCGAACAGGGCATCGAAAGCTTCGATGTCGACCTCGGCGCGTTCGAATTTCGCCCAGGCATTTTCCAGATGATTGGCGGCGTTGGTGCGTCGGATGATGTCGGCGGGCAACCCGCGCCCGGTCTCGAACCGCGCAAACGCCTCGAACGGTGAAGTGGTCAATACCCCGCCGAAATCCCAGATCACTGCCTCGACCATTATTGCCTGCCATATCAATACGTGTTGAGGAGCGGCTAACACGGAATGCGCCTCGGAACCAGTCCGATCCGCCGCTTGGCGATTTCGGTTGCGCGAGGTATGGCTGCGGCGATGAAAATTCTTGCTCGGATCATTGCCGGTCTTGCGCTGCTGGCCGTTGCGCCCGCTCACGCCATTGTGGGCGGCGGTGCGCCATCTGCTGACGGCGTCGGCCGTTCCGTTGTCACCATCGTCGGTTCCCGCGGCAATTTCTGTACCGGCACGTTGATCGCGCCAAAAATCGTGTTGACCGCCGCGCATTGCGTGCAGCCCGGCGCCGATTACAAGATCGTCGAATATGGCGCGGACAAGCAGCCGTCCCTGCAGGACGTCAAGAGCGTAGCCATCCATCCTGGTTTCAAGATGCAGGCGATGCTGGCGCATCGTGCGACGGCCGATGTGGCGCTGCTGCAATTGGGAGCGCCCGCCAAGGGTAAGACGCCATCGACGCTCGGTATGCCCAATATTCCCATCACCGTCGGCAGCCGTTTCACGATTGCCGGTATCGGCGTCACCGAGCGCGGCGACGGCAAGAGCGGCGGCACCATCCGCGTTGCCGGCCTGGTTGCGACCGGCAAGCCGGGGACGCTGCAGATCCGCCTTGTCGATCCCGTGGGCCAGGGGACGCGTGACGGGCTCGGCGCCTGCACCGGCGATTCCGGCGGTCCGGTGTTCGAGGACAAGCCATCAGGTCCCGCCATCATCGGCGTGGTCAGTTGGTCGACCGGGCCGAACGGCTCCGCCGGTTGCGGCGGGCTGACCGGCATCACGCCGCTGACGCTGTATCGAGACTGGCTGCTGCAGACCGCACGACAATGGGGCGCGGGATTGTAGCTATTTCCGTCGTCCCTGCGAAAGCACTAGGGCATCTACACATCTTTCGATCTCAAAAAAGGAATCTCCTTCAATGAGTTAGGACGTCGTATCCGCCAAT